>JBDUDZ010000264.1:0-3128 GCA_040002635.1 Rhodoglobus sp. | reverse complement strand
GCGACAGCGAGAACGCGGCGATGGCGAGCAGCACGGTCCAGTTCTTGAAGCTGCCGCGTTTCTCGGTGACCGCGAGCGAGTGGATCAGCGCAGTGCCCACCAGCCAGGGCATGAATGAGGCGTTCTCGACCGGGTCCCAGAACCACCAGCCACCCCAGCCCAACTCGTAATAGGCCCAGTACGAGCCGAGCGCGATACCGAGCGTCAGGAAGACCCAGGCCACGTTGGTCCAGGGGCGTGACCAGCGCGCCCAGGCGGCGTCGAGCCGGCCCGCGAGCAGGGCGGCGATGGCAAAGGCAAAGGCCACCGAGAAGCCCACGTAACCCATATAGAGCATGGGCGGGTGCACCACCAAGCCCGGGTCTTGCAGCAGCGGGTTCAGGTCTTGGCCGTCGGCGGCGGCGGGCAGCAGGCGCTCGAACGGGTTGGAGGTCAGCAGCATGAACAGCAGGAAACCCGTGCCCACCAGCCCGAGCACGCCCAGCACGCGCGCGACCATCGCTTGCGGCAGTTGGCGTGACAGAAGGCTGACGGCGAAGGCCCAGCCGTTCAGCATCAGCAACCACAGCAGCAGCGACCCCTCGTGCCCACCCCACACAGCGGCGGCACGGTAGGCGGTCGGCAGCTTGGAATTGGAATGCTCGGCCACGTAAGACACCGAGAAGTCGTTGGCCAGGAAGGCCTGCACCAGGCAGCCAAAGGCGAATGCCACCAGCACGAACTGCGTTTGCGCTGCAGGGCGTGCGAGCCCCATCCAGCCTTGGTGGCCGCGGTGCGCACCGATGATGGGCAATATTCCTTGGACGAGCGAAACCAGCAGGGCGAGGATGAGGGCGAGGTGGCCGAGTTCCGGGTTCACTTGAGCGTCTTCCCCATTTTGGCGGCCTCGTCGACCGCGTGCTTGGCTTCGGGTGGCATGTAGTTCTCGTCGTGTTTGGCCAGCACCTCGGTGGCGACGAATTGGCCGTCAGGCCCGAGCTTTCCTTGCACCACGGCGCCTTTGCCCTCTTTGAACAGGTCGGGCAGGATGCCGGTGTAGCTGACCTCGACGTCTTTGGCGGTGTCGGTGATGACGAAGCGCACCGTCATCTGGTCGCGCTTGAGGCTGCCCTGGCGCACCATGCCGCCAACGCGGAAAGCACGGTTCTTGGGTGCCTCGCCCGTGGTGACCTGGGTCGGCGTGAAGAAGAAGGCGACGTTGCTCTGCAAGGCGTTGAGCACCAGGGCGACCGCGACGCCGAGACCCGCCAGAGCCCCCACGATGATCGCAATGCGTTTGTGGCGTGGCTTCATGTCGATAAGGCCTGGGCGGGGCCAGGCAGGGCGATGCTGAACATGTGAGCGGGGGCTCGCGTTGAATCGTGAACTGGTGTGTCAAAAGCGGGCCGATTGCCCGCGGAACACCGGATTATCTGCGCACCCCGAATGTCATTCGCGCGGTTTGGCGAGTTCCGTACTTGTAGCACCTGGCTGCTTACTCGAATAGCAGTCTCCGTATCTTCTGCGACCGTATGTAATCTCGTCGCCGTTTGCCAACTATTGACGTTATTTTTCGGGTCGTGAGGCCTGATGATTCGGCCGGAGTCGCCAAGACCTCGGTGCGAGCAGCACCTTGGCCCTAACAAGCAAGAAGATCGGAGAGCGCTTTGAACCCACCTCGTGAACAGTCGGAGAGCCTGGAGTAGCCATGCTGTTCGGCATGCCCAAGCCCACGCCACGCTCGGTCGAGATCGACCGCGGGCAGGGCCGTGCTTTCACGCAAGAGGGTTGGTGCAGCCGCGAAGAAGCCATCATGGGCACGGCGGTGCGCGTCGAGCTGTGGAGCGAAGACCGCGCGGCCGGTGACGCCGCCATCAACGCCGTCATGCAGGAGATGCACCGCATCGACCGCACGATGAGCCCGCACAAGGCCGACTCTGATCTGTCGGTCATCAACCGCGAGGCGTCGCAGCATGCGGTGTCTTTGAGCGAAGAAATGACGCGCCTGATTGCGCGGTCGATCGAGTTCTCTGAACTCTCAGGCGGTGCGTTCGACATCACCTATGCGGGCGTGGGCCAGCTGTACGACTACCGCCTGGGCATCAAGCCCAGCGATGAAGAGCTGGCCAAGGCGCGCGCCACGGTCGGCTATCGCAATCTCATTCTCGACCGCAAGGCCCGCACGCTGCGCTTTGCCCGCGAAGGCATGCGCATCGACCTGGGCGGTTTCGCCAAGGGCCACGCGGTGGACAACAGCGTGGCCATTCTCAGGCGCCACGGCATCGCCAATGCCACGGTGGCCGCGGGCGGTGACAGCCACGTGATGGGCGACCGCGGCGGCCGGCCCTGGACCATCGGCATTCGCGACCCGCGCCGCCCTGGCGAGCTCGTGGCCGTGCTGCCACTGGAAGACGTGGCGATTTCGACTTCGGGTGACTACGAGCGCTTCTTCGAGCAAGACGGCGTTCGTTTTCACCACCTGATTGATCCGACGACCGGCAAGTCGCCGCTCGGTGTGCGCAGCGTGACGATCCTCGCCGAGGACGGGCTCACGACCGAAGGTCTGTCGAAGTGTTTGTTCGTGATGGGTTTGGAGAAGGGCATGCGACTCGTCGAGTCGCAGCCAGGTGTTGATGCAGTGGTGGTAGACGCGTCCGGTGTCTTGCACTACTCGTCTGGGTTGTTGTCGGGCGCCTCTGAGCCCCGCCAGTGACTACAGGCTGTTTTGTGATTGATCGGACTCGCATGGAGGCGAATATGAAGAAAGTCCTGACAACTATGTGCACTCTGGTGTGCACGGCCGCGTCGATGAGCGTGTTGCTCAGTGGCTGCGGCAGTGGCAGCAGCAGCGATACCGTCACGGTGACCGGGGAAGTCCCGGTCGCGTATGTGAAACGGGCCGCCTCGATCAACATGAATCCAACCACCGGCGCGGACTTCCGCGCGGGCGGCGACCTGCTCGTCAAGGACAAGTCCTCCGTCAGCTCTGAAGAGCACAACATCACGGCCGGCTACACCAAGGGTACGGGCGATGTCTCCGACCCCGAGGCCTCATACGACGGCAAGAAGATCGTGTTCTCGATGAACTGCCCGCCGCAGAACGACCCGTTGTGTACCGGCCACTGGAACATCTGGGAATACGACATGAC
>JBDUDZ010000263.1:0-3164 GCA_040002635.1 Rhodoglobus sp. | reverse complement strand
TGATCATCATCGGACTGTCTCGTGCGCAACACTACCATCAGCAACAGTTCAAAGATCTGGCTGACACTCTGGAGGAGCGAGTGAAGGTGCGAACCGAAGAAATGCAGCTTGCACATAAAGAACTGGCAGGTTTTTGCTATTCAATCTCGCATGATCTGCGCGCCCCGATGCGAAATATCATCGGATCTAGCCGAATCTTAATCGAGGATTCGACGGACCTCAACGGCGAGATCTATTTCCGGCTGGCGCCAAACAATTCGAGACGCCACGCTGTTGTGGTCAGCATGGATCGCAACCTGAGCGGAGCGCAGCTACCTGGCGCAGTGAGGGACGCGAGCAGGTGGCACGGGTTTGTCGATCATTGCGGGTTCAAGACCATCTGGCTCAGAAATCCGGCTCGCGACGAGGTGCTGGCGGCGGTTCTGACATTGCATACCGCTTCGCAATTGACCGTCCCAGGGTCAATGTATCGGACCGTCGGCATTAGGCTGCCGGGGTCTGAGCCGCGCGACTCGAAGCAGCAACCCTCCCCTGCGAGTGCCCCATCAAACACGCTGGCTGTCTTCTACTTCTCAGGCGACGGCATACGTGTGGACGACGACGATTACCTTGGGACGTCGATAAAAGCCGGCAAGTTGAACGATGTTTCGTCGGTAGAAGCGCTTCTCAAAGTGTCAACGCTGGCTGACCGGCTGCGCGCAACGTTTGCGGCCTCTTGCATCATCTTGGATACGAACTTCCCTACTGCGCCGAAGGGCTCTACACGGTCGCAGTCCGGTCGTTGAACGTACAAAACCTGCTCCAGCTTTTTAAGGTTAAGGCCTGCTCGCCCGAGAGGGCGGCGAGGCAAGGGACTGGTCTCTTCCCTCTGGCCGATGAGGCTCTCGCCCCTTGATGAGCGAGACGTCCGAGCGCTCATCGATTGGAAGTTTCGGGAACTACGGTGCTGTACGGCTACCGCTGATTGAGTAGCAAGTTCCGCTTCGCTCAGACACCGACGTGCAGCCCTCGGCGGCTCGCTTCGACTACGGCTTCGGAGCGGTTGTGAACCTGCAGTGAGCTGAACACCGCCGCAATGTGGCTCTTGATGGTCCCTTCCGAGATACCGAGCTCTCTGCAGATGATCTTGTTCGGCATGCCCCGGAGAAGGCAACGCAGGACATCCATCTGTCGCGGCGTGAGGCTCAGTTCGCCGCTCTTGCTCGCCGGAACCTCGCGAAAGGCGAGGACCGCGGGGGGGAGGTAGATTCCGCCGGCGAGCACCAGGCCCAACGCCTGTTTCATGACGGCCCAAGGGCATGACTTCGGTATATAGCCCATGGCTCCCTTGTCGATCGCCGCCATGACCGAGACCCTGGATTCATCCGCCGACAGCACGATGACCGGGACCGTCGGAAGCTCCTTCCTCAGCGATTGCAGCAAGTCGAGTCCGCTCATGCCCGGCATGCGCAGATCCAGCAACACGAAATCAAAGTCGGTGCCAGCGGCGGCCTGCGCCAGCGCGACCTCCGCGTTCGCCGCGTGGAGGATCTCGATCTCAGGATCGAGACCTCTCAGCAATTCAGCGACGCCTTCGCGGAACAAGGCGTGGTCGTCAACGAACAAGATCTTCATGGCTCGACCACTACGAGCTTGACGGCTTTCCGCCGCAACCGTCGTCTCTGTTGCCGATGGCGAATAGGTCGAGAGCTGGTTTTCCGCCTTCATCTGGTAGGCCCGAACCGGATAGGCAATGTTTTTGATCTGCAGGTCCCTAGCATCCACGAAGTCGGCGGCGACCTTGCCTCGAACGGCCCCCTGGATCGCGTCCGAAACAATGATCCCGCCCGGTTCGGCGGCGGCCTGCAGGCGCGCCGCGATGTTCACGCCGTCGCCGTAGACAGTGCCGTCAGCGTTCTCGACCACGTCGCCCAGGTGCAAGCCGATCCGGATGCGCATCAGACGTTCCGCGGTGGCGACGGGAAAGGCGGTGCCCAGCCCTCGCTGGATCCCCAGCGCGGCAGTCACGGCGCCGATGGCGGTCTCGAACACGGCGAGGATCGAATCGCCGGCCATGTCGACAACACGGCCCTGGTTCGGCGCGATGTGCTTACGACAAATTGCGTGAACGGTCTGCAGCGCGTCGACAGTCCCGTGCTCGTCGAGCGACATCAGGCGGGCGTAGCCCGCCACATCCGCCAAGAGGATGGCCGCCAACCTTCGCCGCAGATGCATGCTTGCCACGTGCCCCCCAAAAACCGCGGTTGCTTGCCGTTGGCTGACCCAGCACGGCCAGTAACAGTCAGTTTAGCGCTCAACCGACCGACGCAGACGCGCTGGCAACGCTCGCCGACCGGAAGCCCCTCAACAAGTCCCTTAGCTTCGCCGCTGTGAGCGGCTTTTGCAGGACGGCGCAGTGCGCGGTGTCTGGGTTCTGCAGCTCGGCGGCATTCACCTCACCCGTCAGCAAAGCGGCTGGAAGGGCCCCGAATTCGCGCCTGAGCAGGGCGATCGCATCGGATCCGGTCGCGACGCCTGCCAGCCGATAATCAGCGATGACGGCATGCGGTGTCAGGCCTTGCGCTTCCAGCTGCCAGATTGCGTCTTCAGCGCCGGTGCATGAAACCGGAATGCAGCGCCACTCTTCGAGCACAGCGTGGGTGGCCTGAGCGACCTCCCGGTCGTCTTCGACAACCACCACGACCAGCCCATCGAACTCTCCGCTCGCATTCGCGATGTCCGCCGTGGGGTCTGGTGAGGTCATAACGGCATCGCGGATCCTGGGCAGGGTGATGACGAACTCGCTTCCGACTCCCAGCTCTGAGCGAAGGGTAATAGGGTGTCCGAGCAGATCGCAGGCCCGCTTCACGATAGCCAGTCCGAGGCCGACACCATTCGCTCGGTCGCGGCTGGCGTTGTGAACCTGAAAATACTCCTGGAAGACCCTTTGCTGATTGTCGGGTGCGATGCCTAAGCCAGTGTCTCGAATCGTGATCCGAACTTTGTCGCCGTCGTCTTCGCATTCCAGGCAGACGCTGCCTCGCAGCGTGTACTTGATGGCGTTGTCCATCAAGTTCCGCAAGACCCGCTCCAGCCATACCGGATCCGTCCAAATCCAGGCGTCGGTTTCACCGATCCGCAATTCAATGTGCTGGGCCTCGGCCTTGCCTAGCGCGTCGTCGCCG
>JBDUDZ010000262.1:0-3206 GCA_040002635.1 Rhodoglobus sp. | reverse complement strand
ACCCCGAGGGCCTGGCCGATGGAGCGGGAGAACATGTTTGTTCCGGTGACGACTCCACGCTCTGACCAGTCGACGCTGGACTGCGCGGCGACGAGGCTCGGGACTGCCGCGTAGCCGAAACCCGCGCCGATGAAGAAGCAGACGATCGCCACGAACAGCACCGACGGGGTGCCGGAGAACGCGGCGAGTACCACGGTTCCTGCGACGACCATGACCCCGCCGAGGATCACGGTGGGGCGGAAACCGAACCGCAGGTAGAGGCGACCCGATGTCGTGGCGGCTATCGGCCATCCAATCGTGAAGGTCGCCAGGGCAAGACCGGCGACCAGCGGGCTGGCTCCGGTGCCGATCTGCAGGTACGTCGGGATGAATGCGGTCAGGCCGATGAGGCCCGCCCCGATGCCCAGCCCGAGGATGCTCGTGGTGGTGATCAGCGGGCGCTTAAACAACCCCAACGGCAGCACCGGTTCGGATGCCCGGCGCTCAACGAAGACGAAGACCACCAGAAGCACCGCGCCCACTGCGAAGACCAGGATGCTCGCGAGCGAGTTCCACGCCCAGGCGTTGCCGCCCTCCAGCGCGCCGAGAATGAGTAGCGTCATGGATGCCGTGAGCAGCGCCGCTCCGGCGTAGTCGATGCGGTGCGAGCGCTTCTCCAGCACTTCAGTGAAGTTGCGGGCGATCAGCACCAGGGCGAGGATGCACAGCGGGATGTTGACGTAGAAGATCCCGCGCCACAGGTCGAACTGCGCGAACACTCCGCCGAGCGTCGGCCCCACCACGGAGGCGATCGCCCACACGCTGGCAACGTAACCCTGCACGCGGGCGCGTTCCTCGAGCGTGTAGATGTCGCCGATGGTGGTGATAGTCATCGGCAGGATCGCGCCGGCACCGAAACCCTGGATGGCGCGGAACGCGATGAGGGCGGGCATGCTCCACGCGACACCGCACAGGATCGAGCCGAGCAGGAACACCGCGATACCGAAGATCAGCACAGGCTTGCGCCCCACGGTGTCGGCGAGCTTCGAGTACACCGGCACGGTGACCGCCGACGCGAGCAGGTAGATCGAGAACAGCCACGGGAACGAGCTGAACCCGCCGATGTCTTTGACCACGGAGGGGACGGCGGTCGCGAGGATCGTGGCGTCGATAGCGACAAGGGCGGTGGAGACCATTACCGCGAGGAGGATGGGGCCTCGCTCAGACCGCAAGCCGATGTCGTTTGCCACGCTAACTCCTCACGTATTCGGGCGCAGTTCTGCCCATGGGTGCAAGTCGCCGGTGCCGCTCGGCATTCCCGCCGTGCGAGGCTTGAGCCATGCTCGACCCCGCCTGGGCTTTCACCCGCCCGATCCTCTGGGCAGCGCTCGTGGTGCTGCTCGCAGTGCTGGTGATCCGTGCGATCCGGCGCGACCGTCACGAGTACCGGCAATTCAAGCGCCTGCGCGCCACAGCTGACCGGCAGCGGATGTTCCGCAAATGGCTCCTCGAATCGTTCCTGCAATTCGGGGGCCTGTCGGTCGGGCTGCTGCTTCTCGCCGGTTTCGCCGTGGCACCTTTCCTCGCTGCGCTGGTGGAGTGGCCTGGCATCCGCGAGCTCCGCGCGGTGCTGGCGAACTCGCCCGGCATCGTCGTCGGGATAGTAGTTGGCGTGGTGATCGGCCTTGCGCTGCTGACGTTCCTCGGCGCGCGTGAGGCGCGCAAGGGCAATGAGGTGCAGGCGATCGGCGACATCACGGCGATGCTGCCCCGCAACCGCCAGGAGCTGCGTTTGGGCGCCCTGCTCTCGATCAACGCGGGCCTCGTCGAGGAGGCGATGTTTCGGCTGGCGCTGCCTGCGGTGATCTTCGGCGCGTCGGGCAGCGCCCTCGCGGCCGTCATCGGCTCGGTGCTGCTCTTCGGCGCGCTGCACGTCTACCAGGGCGTGGCGGGCGTGATTGGCACGACAGTTGTCGGGGCGTTCATGATGTTGCTTTACGCGATCTCGGGCACGATTGTGGTGCCGATGATCGCGCATGCGCTCTTCGACCTGCGCTCGCTGGTGCTGATCCCGGCCGCCGTTTTCGGCGCTCACCGCATCGACGGCGTTTCGGGCCCCATCGCCCCCTCGGCCGACGGCATTTCGGCCCCCATCGCCCCCTCGGCCGACGGAACGGGCGAGTAGTTCGAAACGTTCCCACGTAACAGGACAATGTCCTGTAATGCGGGAACGTTTTGAAAGAGACGTCGCATCTCCCAGCGGCAGCAGATTGAGCCGGAGCCGGAGGAGGTTGCGGGCGAGGCGCCGATTCGGCCCGTGCGGTCGCAGGTTGCGGCGGGGCGCGGGCGCAGGCCGCGACCAGCTCGCGCAGCGTCGCAACCAGCTCGCGCAGCGTCGCAACCAGCCCGTGCAGCGTCGCAACCAGCTATCGCAGTGCCGCGACGAGCTCGCGCAGAGTCGCGCCAAGCCGCTCCGGCTCGCGCAGGGCCCTGCGTGCCTCGCCCAATTGCCGTCGCGCGGCGCGGTGGTCGCCCCCATCCGTCGCCAACTCGAGCGCGAGCGTCGTTAGCGCCGCCCACTCGCCCGCGCGTCGCCACCGCGCCGGGGCGAACGGCACTCGGGCCAACGCCTCGAACGGTTTCGCGACCTCGTCGATGCGCTCCGTGGTGGGTGCCGGCGACCCGCCGGCGAGCGAACCGTCGGTGAGCGCCCCGGTCGCGAGGTAGGCGTCGAGGCTGGCAAGGGCATCCGCGATTCGACGCCGCAACACATTCTCCGACCGAATCGGCAGGATGAACCAGGCCGCAAGCACCCCGCAAGCCGCACCCACCAGGATCGCAAGCACGCGCGGCCACAGTTCCACGGGCTGCGCCCCCAGGCCGCCCTGCAGCACGGTCAACGCAAGGGTGACGATGAGCGCCCAGAACGCATAGCTCAGGTTGCGCAGCACCAGGCCGATGCCGACCGCGCCGATCACCACGGCGACCAGCGGCGGCCCCTCAAGGTGCACGCCCGCCACCGCGACTGCCGCGATGCTGCCCGCCGCGGCTCCGGCGATGCGCAGACCACTCTTGTAGAGCACGTCGGCGCGGCCGCGGTTGCCCGCGCTCACGAGATACGCCGTGAGCACCACCCAGCCCCAATGCGCAGGGAACAGCCAGAACGCCAGGGCGAAAGCGACGGCGACAGCTGCGGCCAATTGGATGGCCATGCGAGTGCTGGGGAT
>JBDUDZ010000261.1:0-3235 GCA_040002635.1 Rhodoglobus sp. | reverse complement strand
GCGCTTGAAGGCGCCCATGCCGCCCATGCCCACCAAGCCAGTCGCGAGCAGCGACATGGTCATTGGCTCGGGAACGGTCGTCGTGGGGCTGCCGCAGCGGGTGGTGTAGTTGCCACCGTCGACACCGAGGGTGGTGCCCGAATTCACAAACAGCTTGGTCGAGCAGTCCCCGACCGTGCTGCCCTGCGAGTGGATGCCGAGCGCCAGATCCGAGAGGGTCACGGCGCCGCTGAACGTGAACGTGAAGACGATCGAGGTCCCGTTGTTCGGGAGGCAATTTGCCGGGTTGCCCGTACAAGAGAAGCCATAGTACGGCTTATCCACGCCGTTGCTGAGGTCGGTCTGCGCACCGGTGAACGTGAAATTGCTCGTCGAGCTGGTGCCGGTCACGGTCACGCCGGTCGGCACCGCGCCGATGCCGATGGCCGTGAACTTGTCGCCCAGCGTGCCGGTGTTCTTCACGGTCAGCATCAGCGTTTTGCCGTCAACCGACAGCGCCGTCGTGAGCGTGGCGCAGGTCTGGAACAAGCCGGCCGACCCGCCGCAAACCTGTGTGTTGGTGTACGGGCCAAAGGCCCACGCATTTCCGGCCATCGCGACCAGAACTGCTGCTGTCGCACCTGCTGTTCGGAACATTTGCTTCATAGCCCTTCTCCGGTTGGGGTCAAGCGGTCGTGCGTCTGCGGACCACGGCACCATGCCGCCAGCCCTTGAATGCCAACGCGAGGAACGCGGTTGGGTACAACACTGCCTGTGCGAGCGTCTTCGCCACCGACCTCTTAAGGCCGAATCGGGCCAGCGGCTCCTGCACAGCGCGAAACGCGAGAGGAACGTCGAGCGCGTACACGATCAGGAAGCCTAACAGCAATATGGCCACGAGCAGACATGCTGCCGACCACACTTTTACGGCGGTGCGGGAACCGCGCGCCACGGCCGACCCAAGAAGGAGCACCACACCGAGCATCGGAACTGGCAGTGCATTGAATACCGAGCCCGCAGTGCCGAACTCCCACTCCGCGTTACCGAACTGCAGCGGCCAGAGCAGCAATCCCAAGTCGATCGTGCCGGAAATCAGGAAAACAAAGCCGAGCAACCCCATCAGCGTCCAGCCGAAGTCAGGAGCCGGCGCCAGCGGCGGCGTTGCGGGTCGGGACGTGTCGGCGTTTACCAGGATCTGTGGTGCGGCCAAGGTACCTCCGTACTGCTGGTGGTCGCGCGACCGGGTCGTAGCAAGCGACGTGCCCGTATGAGTGCTCGAACACAAAACACGTAACTCGTTGCCCCGCAAACGCTCTGGTACCTTGCCGATCTGGCGTTTTCGTGTGGCGTACCCGCACTACGGCATGCGCGCCACACTACATGTACGCGTTATGTCGCACCGCACCTTCAACCGAGGGACCGCAGCCGGGAGGCGATAGCCTCCCGCTGCTTCGCGCCGCGCGCAATAACCAGCACGGTGTCGTCGCCGGCGATCGTCCCGATCACTTCCTTCCACCCCGCGCCATCGATCGCGGCGGTCAGCGCGCCGGCAGACCCTGCCGGCGTCCGAAGCACCAGCAGCGGACCCACGCCGTCGACGCCCAGCAACAGCGCGCGGACGAGCTGACCGAGTTCGGGCCGTACCGCTGTGCTGTCCGCACCGTGTACGTAGTACGGACCATCCGCGTCCGATACCTTCACCAGGCCAAGCTCGCGAACGTCGCGCGACAATGTGGCCTGCGTCGCCGAGATGCCGTCGCTCACCAGTGCGGCGCGGAGCTCTTCCTGATTCCGGATCCGCCCTTCGCGAATAACGTGCAGGATGGCAGCGTGGCGTGGCAGCTTCATCGCGGCCGGCTCATCGACAATATACCGTGTGGCCGGCGAGACAGGTAGCGAGCACGGCGTCGGCGCCCGATGCAAGGACGGCCTCGAGCGGGTCTGCCGCACGGCCGACTTCGAACACGGCCACATCGCCCCATTTACCCGCCTGAATCGAGCCGACTTCGCTGTCGAGTCCAAGCGCGCGGGCCGCATCGATCGTGCAGAGCCGCAGCGCGCGGCCAGCGTCGAGTGAGGCCAGCGCCCGGGCGGCGCGGACCTCGGCGAGCAGGTCGAGTTTGCCCACACTTACTGCCGAATCGGTGCCCACTCCAACGGTGAGCCCGGCGGCGAGAAACGCCGCGAGTGGCGCCTCGCCATGGCCATGGGCCCGGTTTGACAGGGGGCAGTGTGCCACGCTGCATCCGGCATGCTTCATTAATGAAATGTCGCTCGCGCTCGCGCGCACTGCGTGGATGCAGAGCGTGCCCCGCCCAAGCACTCCGTGCTCGTCGAGCCACTCGAGCGGGGTAGAGCCTCCCCGCGGGCGGGGAATCCCGCGCTGAGCCCACGCATCCGCGAACGCGCCGGTGCCGTCGGCCAGAAGGCGGCTCTCGTCGGCCGACTCGGATACATGTACGGCCACTGGGAGGTGTTCGTGCCTTGCCCATTGGCTCACCGCACGGTAGAGCGGCCCGCTCACCGAATACGGGGCATGCGGCGACGCCCCCAGCCGCACGCGCGAAGATTCAAACCGCCGGAGCTCGGTGATGCGCGCGCGAAACCCGGCGAAGCTCTCGTCGAGCTGGTCAGGATGGGGCCCGAACACCTCGTGGTACGCGATGCCGCTTCCGCCGGCCTCGGCGAGCGCTTCGATCACGGCTCCACTGTCGCCGGTATCGGCAATCGTGGTAACACCAGCAGCAAAGCAGTCGGCCAGACCCCGGCGCGCGGCGGCGAGAAAATCGGCTGGAGTACGCGTCGCCTTCACCTGCCGAATGCGGCGAACCCAAGCTGCGAACTCCGGTTCGGTATCCCGCGCGAGACCGGTGAGCTCGAGGTGCGTGTGGGTGTTGACCAAGCCAGGAAGAATTGCCGCTGAAGGAAAGTCTTCGGCCGTGATGGCCGCCGGTGCCGGAACCTCAGCATCGGTGCCGACGGCGGCGAACCGGCCATCGGCACCGATCAGCACCGCTCCGCGCCTGATTGGCGGGCCGTCCATCGGAATCACCCACGCGGCGGACAGCCGGCGCGCGGCCGGCCGGCTGCCAGTCACGCTAGCGCGGTGGGGGTGACGCGGGCGGGCCTGGCGCCGGTGCGACCGTTGGCCGCGCCGTGGTGCCGGGGTCCGCGGTACCCCCTGCCGTGCCGACCGACCCACCAAACGGGTCGAACACGTGGACCGGACAGTACTCCGCCGGTTCGGTGCCGGGAA
>JBDUDZ010000260.1:0-3240 GCA_040002635.1 Rhodoglobus sp. | reverse complement strand
GGTCATCGTCATCCCAGTGATTGTTCTAGGTGCAGTGGTCGGAAAGATCGCCAGCGAGCACTTCAAGGGTCTCGGGGTTCTCGGTCTCTCGATTGTGCTTGGTCTGTTCTTGTGGACCGGGCTTGCACGTCTGGTGCGGGGTGAGTTTCTCTCCCTGCGCGAACGGGAATACGTGGATGCAGCGCGAGTGTCTGGTGCACGGGACTCGCGGATCATGTTCCGACACATGCTGCCGAACGCGGTGGGCGTTGTCATCGTGACGACGACCCTCATCATGGCCGCAGCGATCCTGCTCGAGACCGGCCTCAGCTACCTCGGATTTGGTATTCGCAGCCCTGACGTTTCTCTTGGCCTCATCATCAGTCAAAACCAGACCGCCTTCAGCACCAGGCCGTATCTGTTCGTCTGGCCCGGCGTTTTCATTGTCGCCATCGCGCTGACAGTGAACTTCATCGGCGACGGTCTGCGCGACGCGTTCGACCCGCGCCAGCGCAAGTTCGTCCCGAGAAAGATGAAGGAGCAGGCCAAGTGAGGCTGGTTCTTATGGGCCAGCAGCTAGGACAGCGAAAGCGCCAGTACTGCTGCCACGAACAACGCAGCACCGATCGCTATTGTCGGCCAGTTGATGCGTCGTTCGACCGGCGTCTCGTCGGCCCTGCCGATCTCAATTCTCTCTGCCTCGAGGAGCGCTTCCCAGCGTGCACGAACGAGGTAGGCAGCGGCTCCGGAGTCGGTGTTCGGAAGATCTCCAGGGCGCACGCCGCCGTCGCTTCCGGCGATCGCAGGAATCCCGCTCATGTCGCGACGACTGAGCGCGGTCGTCAGACGGCCGGGCGCCGGGGCGACAGTGACGGGGTAGCGTTTCTGTGGCGTCACGAGGGTGAGCGCGTAGCGGGTTTCCACTTGGATGAGTGCCGCCCACGGTACGACAGTCGTCGCGAAAACATTTCGGATGGTGACATCCTCATCGCCAATGGTGAGCGACGGTCGCCACAGTCCGGCCCAAACCAACCATGCGGCGAAGGCGATCAACGGCAGGTACTCACCGGCGATGGCGAGTCCAGCGGTGGCGACAGCGGCTACGGCGCCGGCACAGAACAGCCACGTGATTGCGGCAAGCACGCGATTGAATCGGGAGTAGAACATCTCCCTATCGTCGCAGGTGAGGGCCGCTGATGGTCGACAGCAGAGAGAATCAGGACATGACAGAACCCACGCCCGCCCAGCCTCAAGGAGCGGTTCCGGCATTCGAAGTGGCGGAGAGCATTACTCCGGTCGCCAGTGACCGTGTGCCGGTGCTCAAGGTGGAGAACCTGAGCGTAGATTTCGGTGTGGACAACGAATGGGTGCCCGCCGCGATCGGCCTCAACTATGAGGTGCACAAGGGTGAAGTTCTTGCGATCGTCGGCGAGTCCGGCTCCGGCAAGAGCGCGAGCTCTATGGCGGTATTGAACCTCCTGCCCGTCAACAGCCGGATTCGTGGGAGCGTCAAACTTAACGGCGTCGAGCTCCGCGGGATGCGCGACAGCAATATGCGCAAGGTTCGCGGTGAGAAGATCGCTGTGATCTTCCAGGAGCCGATGACCGCGCTCAACCCGGTCTACACGGTCGGGTTCCAGATCGTCGAAACGCTTCGCCAGCACTACGGAATCAGTCCAGCCAAGGCGAAAGAGCGGGCCATCGAGTTGCTCACGATGGTGGAAATGCCCGACCCACCAAAAGCGTTCAATTCCTACCCCCACCAGCTGTCAGGCGGTCAGCGGCAGCGCGCGATGATCGCCCAGTCGATCTCCTGCGACCCGGACCTGTTGATCGCTGACGAGCCGACCACGGCACTGGATGTCACAGTGCAGGCAGAGATCCTGGATCTCTTGCGTAGCCTGCACAAGCGTCTCGACTCCGCCATCGTCCTGATCACCCACGACATGGGCGTCGTTGCTGACCTCGCTGACCGGGTCGTCGTGATGCGCCTTGGGCGCATCGTCGAAACCGGAACTGTTCAACAGATCTTCGCCAAGCCGGTCGATCCGTACACGATTGAGCTTCTTGGTGCGGTGCCTCACCTCGGTACGAACCAGGAGCGGCTGCTTCCGAGAGCCGAATCGGTCAAGGAGCCGGTTCTCTCGCTCAAGAATGTGACTATCGACTATCCGAAGCGGGGGCGCGTTCCGGCGTTTCGTGCCGTTGACGACGTCTCGCTTGAGATTCGCCCAGGCGAACTGCTGGGGCTGGTTGGCGAGTCTGGTTCTGGAAAGACGACCATCGGTCGCGCGGCGATGGGGCTGCTCCCGATCACCCAGGGTGAGCTTCGCGTTGTTGGCAAGGACATGGCAAAGCTGCCAACAAGGGAGCTGCGAGCGCTGCGTCGGAAGACCGGGATCGTGTTCCAGGATCCGGCATCATCACTAAATCCGCGGATGCCGGTTGGTCAGAGTATCGGTGAGCCGATGCTGCTTGCCGGCGTCGCAAAGGGTAAGGCGCTCGACGCGAAGGTGGAGGCACTGCTGGAGCAGGTCGAACTGCCGAGGATGTTCCGCAACCGGTACCCGCACGAGTTGTCTGGTGGCCAGAAACAACGCATTGGTATTGCCAGAGCGCTGTCGTTGAGCCCCGAGCTTCTGGTCGCGGACGAGCCGACTTCCGCGCTGGACGTTTCTGTGCAGTCCCGTTTTCTCGAGTTGCTGCTGGAGCTGCAGACACAGTTGGACTTCGCGTGCTTGTTCATCAGCCACGACCTGGCTGTCGTCGACCAGCTTGCGCATCGAATTGCGGTGTTGCGCAACGGCAAACTGGTCGAGCAGGGCACGCGGGACGAGATCCTGCGGGGCGCACGTGACCCGTACACTCAGCGACTCATTGCTGCGGTTCCTCTCCCTGACCCTGACGCTCAGCGCGCGAACCGCGAGCGGCGTCTGGCTGCGGGGCGCTAGCCACTCTTGCACTCGGTTCGTCGTTCGTGCAGCTAGCATGGGCGAGGTTCGCAAGGGGAAGGGTTGGACATCGACAGGGCAATTCGGCGCGGCGCGGCACTGAGGATCGCTGCAATAGCACTCGCGATCGCTGTGGTGCTCTCCGGATGTACTGCCGAGACAGTGGTACAGAACAGTTCCGTGACTGTTGCGTCGGGTCAGGCATTTTTCTCGCTCAACGACAAGACGTCGTATGGTGCGGCGGACGCGAACAGTGCGATTCTGCAGGCGGTGAGCTCGTCGTTCAACCACTACGACTCCGAGCCGAAAT
>JBDUDZ010000259.1:0-3240 GCA_040002635.1 Rhodoglobus sp. | reverse complement strand
CTGCCATGGCCCTGGTAAATCGCTCGCCAAAGAGAACGGCGAACTGGGCCTTTGCTGTAGCGCGACGATCTGGGAGAGAAGCGGGCGACAATCAGGATGATAAACTTGTGTCGCGACGTTGGTGATGATCGCGGCATTGATTGTCGCGCGCAAGGGGTTTGTGGTTTTGATTGTCGCGGCGCGTCAATCAGGAGTGATGTTTGCTGGCGTTGCGTATGACGCAGGGCGCCCGGGTCCCCTTTTTCGGTCGAGCGCTTCGCGGCGCCGATAGCTTTCCACGTTCAGCTCGAAGATGGTGGCGTGGTGGACGAGGCGGTCGACCGCGGCGAGCGTCATGGCGGGATCGGGGAAGATCTTGCCCCATTCACCGAACGGCTGGTTGGCGGTGATGAGCATTGAACGCTGCTCGTAGCGGGCGCTGATGAGTTCGAAGAGCACGCTTGTCTCGGCCTGGTCCTTGGTGACGTAGGCGAGGTCGTCGAGGATCAGCAGGTGGAAGCGATCGAGTCGATTGATGGCGGCTTCGAGGCCGAGTTCGCGGCGCGCGATTTGCAGCTTCTGCACGAGATCTGTGGTGCGGGTGAACAAGACCCGCCAACCGTTCTCGATTAGGGCGAGGCCGATGGCGGAAGCGAGATGGCTCTTGCCGCCGCCGGGCGGGCCGAACAGAAGCAGGTTGGCGCCCTTCTCGAGCCAGTTGTCGCCGGCGGTGATCGCCATCACCTGCGCCTTCGAGATCATCGGCACTGCGTCGAACTCGAAGGTATCGAGAGTTTTACCGGGTAACAGGCGAGCTTCGGCGAGATGGCGCTCGATGCGCCGCCGATCACGTTCTGCCAGTTCATGTTCGGTGACCGCGGCGAGGAAGCGGGCGGCGGGCCAGCCTTCCTTGTCGGCCTGTTCGGCGAACTGGGGCCACATCGCCTTGATGGCGGGCAGACGCAGTTCGTTGAGGAGGATGCTGAGCCTTGCAGCATCGACGGTGCTGTTCGTCTTCATGCCGCGTCTCCCGTTACGGTCAGTTCGTGGCTGGTGCCGATCAGGGGTTCATAGGCGTCGAGCGTGGCCAGATGCACGACGACGTTCGGCAGCCGGGACGGATCGGGTGCGAACCGTTCGCGCAACGCAGCCATGTCGGGCAATAGCCGCGCCTGGATCGCGACGTCCAACTGATCGGCCAGTTCGCTCTCGCAGCCGCGTTCGTGTGCGATGGCGAGGAGCTCGACCATCGTGCGGCAGGCCTGCCGTTCGGGCAGACAATCGACGAGCATGTCGAAGGTTCGCCGATACGCCTCGCGGGGAAAGAGCTGGTCGCGATAGACGAGGTTCAGGAGCGCCATCGGCTTGCGGCGCAGCGAATGGATGACATGGTGATAGTTGACGACCTGGTCGTGTTTTCCAGATGGCGAGGCCCGCCCACGCGGCAGCGTCATGAGCTGGGTTCCGCCGATGAAGATCTCCAGCCGATCGTCGAAGAGCCTCACCCTGAGGCGGTGGCCGATCAGCCGCGAGGGCACGGTGTAAAAGACCTTGCGCAGGGTGAAGCCGCCCGAAGAAGTGATGCGCACACAGACCTCCTCGCAATCGGAGGTGCGCCGCACAGGTAGATCCTTTAGTTCTGCGCGCTCGAGGTCGATGCGTTTGCAGTTGCGCGCATTGAAGCGACCCACGATCTCGTCGACGAAGCGGCGATAGGTGGGCAGGTCATCGAAGGCGCTCGATCCTCTCATCAGCAGCGCGTCATGGATGGCGCGCTTGAGGTGGCCATGAGAGCCTTCGATGGAGCCGTTCTCGTGCGCGATGCCGGCATTGTTGCGAGTTGCGATCATGCCGTAGTGGGCGACGAGGTCCTCGTATCGACGCGTCAGGTCGGCGCGGGCATCCCTGTCCAGGTTACGGAACGCGGCGGACAGGCTGTCCGAGCGGTGCTCTCGCGGCACTCCGCCGAGCGACCACAGCGCGTTCTGCAGGCCCTCGGCCAGAGCCACGAAGCTCTCGCCGCCGAGCACGACGTGGGCATGTTCAAAGCCGGAATAGGCGAGCCGGAAGCGATAGAGGCGGTGATCGAGTGCTGCTCCGGCGATGGTAACGCCGGCACCGCCCATATCGGTAAAATCCGACAGGCCGAGGCGGCCGGGTTCATGCACCTGCCGGAAGATAACCTCCTGTTCCTCACCATGAACCGCGCGCCAGGATCGAACGCGACGCTCGATGGTGCGGCGAATGCCTGCACCCAGTTCGGGGTGGCGGCGCAGCATCTCCTCGAAAAGGGCGACCGGCCGGATGCCAGGTGCGGCCTTGAGCAGCGGCACGATCTCGGCCTCGAAGAGGTCGGCGAGCGGATCAGGTCGGCGCCGGTCCCGCGGCGCTTTCCTCTGCGAAGGCAGTCTCGCCTCCTTGGCAAGGCGATAGGCCGTAGCCGTGCTAATCGACGCCTTCGCCGCCGCGACGGACGTCGTGTGGGTCTGCCTGAACTTCATGAAAAGCCTCATCTGGTGATCGGTTACGTGGCGGCCGGGCACAAAGTGATTCCTCCAATCGGAAAAACCACCCGCATACCCGCTCGATCGCGATCACAAGACGATCCCCTCTGGGGATCGCAGCCGAGGGCCTAAAACTCCGGTCGAGCTAAGCCCTCCCTGCGTCTTAAGCCTTCGGCATTCTCATCCTGATTGACGCTGCGCTCTCACTTTGACTGTCGCGCCACACACCGGCCAGACCGGTGGTAACGACGTACGCGCCAAGCCATTTTGCGAACTGCACCGCGAACGCCCCGACATTGCCGGCACCCCCGTGAATGAGCACGCGTTCACCGGCCTGCAGGGTGCCAAGCTCGACGATCATGGTCCAGGCCGTGGTCGCCACAACCGGAATCGCCGCCGCTTCGATGAAACCCCGGGAGGGCGGTTTGGCAAAGAGCCTCTTGGCATCGGCGAGAGCGAACTGCGCATAGCCGCCGGTAAATTGACTGTTGGTGACGCCAAACACCGACTGTCCGATTGTGAACCAATCAACCCCTGAGCCAAGAGCGACAATGACGCCGCTGATGTCGGCACCGGGCGTTAGCGGCAATTCTTGCTGCAGCGCACTTTTGCCAGCGCGCACCCAGCCATCCCAGGGACCGACGCCCGCCGCGTGAACCTCGACCAGGACCTGGCCGACCTCTGGAGCAGGAACCCGCAACTGTTCGAGACGCAGCTGGCCGATGTCGCCAAACTGTTGAACTACAACGGCCTGCAT
>JBDUDZ010000258.1:0-3250 GCA_040002635.1 Rhodoglobus sp. | reverse complement strand
CGTCACTCCGTTTTCAGGATCACCGGGCACGCGAGTGGTTATTCCACGTGCACCCTCGCTCAGCCTGAAAAGCGATCGAACTCGCGCGCCTCGAAAACCAACATGCCGGCGACGCGAGACGCCGTCAGCCCCGGTAGGTCGATCGACCCCTGCCCATGCCAGTCGGTAACGAGGCGGGCCACCTCCAGCGTCTGAGCGCGGCTCAGCGCCACGTGAAACTCGCTCGCGACAGCGAGTCGGATCAGCCGCTGACGCAACGCCGCGGGATTCGCGGCGAGAGCGTGCACCGGCAACGAAATACCCGCCTCCGAATGCTCCGCCAGGTCTTCCGCGATCTCCTCCGCGAAGTGGTCAAGGGCATCCGAATCCTCGCGCAGTTGCTCCGCCGTGCGCGCCAGCGCCTCGGGGATGCCCGGCCCAAGCTCCGCCTCCAGTACCGGAAGCACGGTCTGCCGCACCCGCACCCGCGTGAACCTGGGATCAACGTTCTGCGGGTCGAGCCAGGGCTCGAGCCCCGCGTCAGCGCAGGCCGCGACAGTTGTCTCGCGCCGGATGCCCAGGAGCGGCCGGCGGTACGGGCCACCGGCCGGCGCCATGCCGTGCAGGCTTCCCGCGCCGGAACCGCGCGCGAGCCCGAGCAACACCGTCTCCGCCTGGTCGTCGAGGGTGTGGCCGAGGAGGATCGCCACGGCATCCGTCTCGACAGCCGCCTGGTCGAGGGCGGCGTAGCGCGCAGTGCGGGCCGCGGCCTCCGGGCCGCCGGAGGTTCCAACGGCAACCCGCTTCACCAGCACGGGGCTCAGGCCGAGGTCGTTTGCGGCACGGGATGCGGCGGCCGCGGCATCCGCTGACCCCGGCTGCAGACCATGGTCGACAATCACCGCGCCGGCGCGCAGGCCAGCTCGCGGGGCCTCGAAGGCAGTTGCGGCGGCGAGCGCGAGGGAGTCCGGCCCGCCGGAGAGCGCCACGAGCACCAGCGCCCCCTTCTGAAATGACGGAATTTGGGGTGATCCGAATCCGCCGACCTGCACTTTTGCTGACGCCGCGCCCGAATCTCCGTCATTTCGGAAAAGCAACCCGGCGAGCGACTCGCGAACCGCGCGCCGCACGTCTGCGATCGCGGGAGTCAGTCTCGGGCGCGTTGGCGGCATCCGATAACGTTAATGCAGCATCCGCGCGAACAGGCGGATCGGAACTCAAGGAGCTTCATCATGGCCGCATACGACGTCATCGTCGAAATCCCGCGGGGAAGCCGCAACAAGTACGAGGTCGACCACAAGTCGGGCCGCGTGTACCTCGACCGCTACCTGTTCACCCCGATGGCGTACCCCACCGACTACGGCTTCTTCGAAAACACCCTCGGGCTCGACGGCGACCCGGTCGACGCGCTCATCCTGCTCGACGCGCCCACATTCCCGGGTGTCGGCATATCCGTTCGCCCGGTAGCAGTCTTCAACATGACCGATGACGGCGGCAGCGATGCCAAGGTCATCTGCGTGCAGGCGAAAGACCCGCGCTGGTCGCACATCCAGGATCTCGCTGACATCCCCGAGCAGCTGGTCAAAGAGATCGAGCACTTCTTCACGCACTACAAAGATCTCGAACCCGGCAAGTGGGTAAAGGTCGAGGGCTGGCAGGGCGCGGCCGAAGCCGAGGCCATCGTCGTCGCCGGCTTCGAGAAACTCAAGGCGGAAGGGCACTAAGCCCTGATTTGCGCGAGCGGCCCGATAAAAGCCGTCAACGCTGTCAGCCCGCGGGTCGCCCGACGTACGAGACAGCATCGCTATAGCGAACGCTCGCAATCCGCACCGGGATTCCGTCGCGCGGTGCCTCAATCATTTGGCCGCCACCGATGTAAATCGTGACGTGATAAAAGCCATCGCCATCGGCATAGAAGATCAAATCGCCCGGCACCATCTGGCTTATCGGCGCGAGACGCGCCTGGTTTGCCAGGGTGTAGTACTGGTTCGTCACCGAGTGCTGCCCGATGTAGATACCCGCTGCGGAATACGCTGCCTGCGTCAGCCCCGAGCAATCCCAGGTATCAGGGCCCGAGCCCGCGAATTCATACATTTTGCCCAGCTGCGCGTAGGCAAAGTTGAGGGCGATGCTGACAGCCGACGAGTCAGGTGCGGGCGGCGGGCCTGACGGTGAACCCGGGGCCGGCGGAGTGGACGGGGCTGCCCCGCCTCCGGTGGGCGCCGCGGCAGTTCCTGCGGCATAGCCAGCCTCGATGTCGGCAGTCGTGCCCTTGAGGGATGCCAGCTGCGAGTACATCTGATCTGCCGCCGCCTGCTGCACAGCGACTTTGGCCTGCGCTGCATCCGCTGCCGACTTCGCGGCGGCGAGTGCTTGTTGCGCTGCACTGGCGAGTGTTTGGCGCTTCGCTTCGGCGACCTTTGCCTGGTCGGTAAGCGACGCGGTGAGGTTCTTGTCGGTGATGGCCTGGCGGTAGATGGTGCTCGACTGCTCGGTGAGCTTAGTCATTGTGCCAATGGAGCTGAGCAGGTCGCCGGCATTGTGGCTGAGCAAGATTCCAAGGGTCGCGCTGCCGCCACCGGTGCGCGCGATCTGTGCAACGAGTTGGCCTGCGCGCCGAGCAGAGAGATCGGCCTTCTGCTGGGCAGCTTTCACCTGGTCTTGCAGCTTTGCCGCCTTCGATGTCGACGCATCGAGAGAAACCTTCGCTGTGTTGTACTCCTCGCCCTTCTGCTGGGCGACCTTACTTAGCGCGTCGGCGTCGGCCTCCAGCGTGGTGAGGAGACCCTCGATCTTGGCGATTTCGGCATTCTTTGCCGCTTCGTTCTGCTGGGCCGCCTGTACGTCGGCCCACGAGGGGTAGTCGTCGGCGTTGGCAGGTGCCGCCATACCGAGCGCGAGCAACAGGCTGACCACGACGACTGTCGTGATGCTGGAAGTTATCTTGCGCACTCGTGTTCCCCTGCCCGGCCCTGCTCGGGTGGTCTTGCCGCCGATTCCCCCGGCGCAACATCCATAGTCCCGAATCGCGTACCCACGTGGTTAGTCACGCTAGACACACAAACAACATTGACCACAGTAGCAACAGACTTTCCTCTTGCCCAGAGCCGGTTTGCGGCGGATGTCACGGGGTTTGGCATTTCCCCGGCGCCCCCTTATGCTTGACCCTCGGTAGCTAAGAGGTTCTGTGACTTCGCGGCCCCATCGTTTAGTGGCCTAGGACGGCGCCCTTTCACGGCGTTAACACGGGTTCGAATCCCGTTGGGGTCAC
>JBDUDZ010000257.1:0-3257 GCA_040002635.1 Rhodoglobus sp. | reverse complement strand
GCCCGAAGCCGGGCTGCACTTCGTCGGCGATGAAGAGGCCGCCGGCCTTGCGCACGGCGGCTACGGCGTTCTTCAGGCCCGCGACATCCGGGAACACCCCGTCTGAGGCGAAGATCGTGTCGAAGATGATCGCCGCCGGGCGGATGCCGAAGATCGCCATCTCGCCGATAGTGGCCTCCACTGCCGCCGCGAAGTCCACCTCGGGGTTGCCCGGAGCGCCGATGACACGGGTCCAGTCCGCGAGAGATGACATGCCGCCGAGCGAGGGTGAGATCGCCGCGATCTCTGTGGTGACCCCGTGGTAGGCGTTGCGGGTGACGATGACCCCGGTGTTGCCGGTCGCGAGCTTCGCGATCTTCAGCGCGAGGTCGTTGGCCTCCGAGCCCGTGCAGGTGAACATGACGTTGGCGATGTGGTCGGGCAGCGTGCCGAGCAGGTCTTCCGCGTAGGCGACGATCGGCTCAGACAGGTAGCGGGTGTGGGTGGTCAGCAGTGCCGCCTGCTTGCTCATGGCGGCGACCACGCGCGGGTGCGCGTGGCCGACCGAGGGCACGTTGTTATACGCGTCGAGGTATTCGACCCCGTTGACGTCGTAGACCTTCGTGCCGGCGCCGCGCACGAGCTGCACCGGGTCTTGGTAGAACAGGCGGTAGGCCGAGCCCATCGCGCGCGCCCGACGCTCCACAAGATCGCGAACCGGTGGCTCGAGGCCGTCCGCGTCGGCGGGATCGAAGTATGTCGTCGGCCCGGCCATCAGTTCTCCTCGATAAGTCGCTGCAGCATCCGACGGTTGCGGTCGGAGTAGTGCTCGCCGGTGCCCGGCTGGCGCACTATGCCCGGGATGACCACGCGCATCGCCAACCGTGCCGCCGCGAGCCCCGGCAGCAGGTCGCGCTCCGCGGGCAGAAGCTGCACCTCAGACTCGTAACCGGCGATGAAGGTTTCTGCGGCGGACCAGGCCGGCCCCTCCTCCGGCACGAGGTAGCCGAGAGCCACGCCCAGGTCGCAGACCCGCGCGGTGTAGACGGTGTCGCCAAAATCGAGGATGCCCACCAGCTCGCCGCCCGACATCAGCAGGTTGCCCGGGTGAAAGTCGTTGTGCACGACCTGGTGCGGCAGCGCGTCGAGTGCGGGAGCGATCCGCGCCTCGAAGTCGTCGATCACGCCGAGCACGAGCCGATCGTCGGTATGCTGCCGCAGGGACGCGGTGTGCTGCAGGTCCCAGGCGAGAGCCCGGTGGGCGGCGGGGTGCTCGAAGCCGGCGAGTGCCCGGCCGAGCCGCGCCAGCGCGGCACCCAGCGCGTGCAGCTGCGCGGGCGTGGGCGGCATCCGGTCGAGCAGGGGCTCGCCGTCGAGCCAGCTGAGCACGCGGGCGATGCGGCCGTCCGCGATGGTGGAGGGCGCGCCATCCCGGGTCGGCAGCAGGTGCTGCAGCGGCAGCGTGGGGTCGGCGGTCGCGGCGTGGGCCATCGCGGCCGACTGAAGGTCGACCACCGCGGGATCGTCCGCCGGGTTGGCGACCTTGAGCACGACGGTGCCGTCCGTGGTCTCGACGCGGAAAGAGTCGTCGCGCTCCGTGTCGAGGCGATCGGTGGCGAGCGCGGTCAACCCGTAGCTCTCGAGCAGCAGCGCGGATGCCGCGGCGCGGGTCATCCGCTCAAACGGCTCGGCCAGCTCCTGCAGCAGCGACTCCACGTCTCCAGCGTAGTGAGGGGATACCGTGCCCTCAGTGCGAACTCACGCCGTCAGCCGACGATGATGACCTCGCAATATGCCTGCGCGGCGTGAGCCAGTTTGCGATCGGCGGTCAGCAGCGGAGCGCCGAGGTGAATCGCAAGAGCAACGTATGCCGCGTCATAGGCCGTGATGTTGTTGCGCAGGCTCCAGATCGTGTGGAGGTACGGGGTGTGCGAGAACCGCATCACTTCGTTGCCCGCCCATGCCGAGAGCATGCTGGCGGCCTCGACGGCATCCCTTTCGTGGCGGATCACCGCCTTCCGCAGCAAGTTGGCCACTTCCAGGTCGATGAGTTCAGGAGCGAACAGCGCATCGGCCTCATCGATGAGTGGTGAGCCCTGCCCGACCGCTGAGGCATCAACGACGAATGCCTTCACCGATCGCGATCCTCTCGAACCATCGCGACGATCTCATCGGTGCTGATCCCGGAGAAGAAGTCTTTGCTCATGCCCCACCGATTGCGCGAGAGCGCCTCGGCACGAGCTCTGATCTCCAGCCCGTCCGCCAGGCGCGTCAGCTCGCGGCGCAGGAACGCGGAGAGCGAAATGCCCTCCTGTTCGGCCGCGGCGCGCAGTCGCTCCTGAACAGAGACATCGAGATCTCGTACCTGCACTGTTGCTCCCACCCAATTAAGTTTACCCGTAATGCATGCATAGCCACGAAATCTGCATGCGATACACCCAGCATTCCAGTCGTAGCCACAGCAACCGATGTCGGCCAGCACATCGGGAATTGTGAGTGTTGCGTTCGGTCGGTGGTGGAGCAGTGCGACAAGAAATTCGCGGCCACGCAAGCCCGCCCGAAACACGTCACGCCGAGGGCGAACAGCCCCCTTTTCCCGCAGCCGCGTAGCTAGTCTCGTTACATCGGCACCGCCACACCGCCCGGTGCCAAAGGAGTGAAGAAGATGTTCGAACGTTTTACGGACCGCGCCCGTCGCGTTGTCGTCCTGGCCCAGGAAGAGGCCAAGATGCTCAACCACAACTACATCGGCACTGAGCACATCCTGCTCGGCCTCATCCACGAGGGCGAGGGTGTTGCCGCCAAGGCACTTGAGTCGCTGAACATCTCCCTCGACGCCGTGCGCGACCAGGTGCAAGACATCATCGGCCAGGGCCAGCAGCAGCCGACCGGGCACATCCCCTTCACGCCGCGCGCCAAGAAGGTGCTCGAGCTCTCGCTTCGCGAGGCGCTGCAGCTCGGCCACAACTACATCGGCACTGAGCACATCCTGCTCGGTCTCATCCGCGAGGGTGAAGGTGTTGCCGCGCAGGTGCTCGTGAAGCTCGGCGCCGACCTCAACCGCGTGCGCCAGCAGGTCATCCAGCTGCTCTCCGGCTACCAGGGCAAGGAGGCGGTCGCGGTCGGCGGAAACGATGCCACTCCTGATAAGGGATCGCAGATCCTCGACCAGTTCGGGCGCAACCTCACCCAGGCTGCGCGCGACGGCAAGCTCGACCCGGTAATCGGCCGCGAGAAGGAGATGGAGCGGGTCATGCAGATCCTCTCCCGCCGCTCGA
>JBDUDZ010000256.1:0-3265 GCA_040002635.1 Rhodoglobus sp. | reverse complement strand
GACCGCTATCCGCCTCACGACAACTCTCTAGCGGCGCGAGCCTGAGCGACCAATCTGCCAGTTGATGGCGTGCGCGACCAGAGCACCGACGAAGAAGAGAAGGCCACCGTTGGCGAGACCGTTGCCGATGGTCGCCCAGAACAGTGACCCGCTCGCACCGGCGGAGCTTGTGGCGACTGCAGCCGTGATTGCAACGATGATGTTCCCGATGACGAGACCAGCGGCTCCGAGGATGTAGAGCGACGCGAGCGGCATGTTGTTGCCAACGTCTACTTTGTGCTTGTTGGCGGGAGTGTCCTGCGGAGCGTCGGTCATGCTGGGTTCCAATCGTCGGTGATTCGACCAATATCCGAATAGTAGCTAGGTAGCGAGACCCGGCCCCCCGAGTCATCAACCACGCGTCCTCCGCCCTCAGATCAGGTTGCAAGAATCGCACACAGAATGCGAATTAAGCTAGTCGCGATTGAAGAATACCTGATCAGAACAGGTCTCCAAGTCGACCAAAGATACGTGGACAGGAACTGCTTCGCTCTTCCCCTTCATGACGCCTTCCCGCAAAACTCCAGGTCAGCGGCGGAATCGGGGAAGCGATGGGGTGTTACCCGGTTTCACACTATGTGCAGTTTTCGCACATAGTGTTCTTTCAAGCTGACATAATGTGCATTATCAGATGTCGAGAATCCGCAGAATTACCACGCCGATAACGGTACTGATCGCTGCTGCCGCGAGGAATTCAGCACGGATCAGCCACAATCGCAATGCGCCAACCTGAATGCCGTGAAAATCGATTCAGAGCCAGCTGCCGCACACGAAATGTCGGTGCATTCATTCAGGCCTCGTGGCCCGGCTCAGCATTCCCGAGATATCGCGCGATAGCTTCCGCGGCGGCCTCATGGTCGGTTGCGTCGGGTTCGCCCGACATGGTCAGAGTTCCAACGATCGTGCCAGCGACTCGTAGTGGGATGGATCCACCGTGCGCCTTCATGATGTCGTGGTCGAGATCCTCGTCTTCGAACGACGTGCCTGCAGCGACGTGACGTGCCTTCACGAGCAGAGACGGCTCTCCGAAATGCGTAGCTACAGCGGCCTTGCCTTTGAGCCACGGGTCATTGCCGGAGCCGGTTGACTTCAGTTTCGCTCGGAATACGAGATCGTCGCCCAGCACGATGTCGACGGCGAGACTGAGGTTCCAGTCGCGGATGACTTCGACAGCCACAACTCCGAGGGCAACCGCATCGTCGTTTGTCATGCTGGCAAACTCGATAGTGTTCAGCTTCTCGAGGTCGGCCACTGTGTACTCAGGAATGGGACGGGCCATGTGTTGCTCCTTGGTTTTTGTGTGGGTGATCAGGCGCTACAGGACGGCAGCTGCCGGCGAACCAGATTGATGAGCTCCGCGGGTTCGTAGGGTTCGCTGGTCTGGATGAGCTCGCTGAGCGTCCACCACTTGTGCGCAAGCACATCGACGCGCTCCTCGTCGGTCCAGTGCGAATCGGAGGGCTCGAAGGCGTCAACCACAGCGGTGTAAAACTCTGCGTGGCCGGTGTCATGGTCGGCGGCATCCCATTGCACAGTGAAGTCGTGCGCCCAGACTGGCGCACCCAGGTCTGCGACGACCAGACCTGTCTCTTCTTCAAGTTCTCGCACGGCAGCCTGGTGGTGGTTCTCGCCCGGTTCCACTCCCCCGCCGGGCGTCAACCAGCGCGCGATTGCGCTGGTGTCTGGCGCCTTGGTAAGGAACAGCAGTATTCGATCGTCACGATCGAACAGCAGGATGCGGCTCGTCAGCCGGTTCATTAGGTCGACGCTACGCGGTGAGAAATTCGGAGACGTCGCCCACATAGCGGGTGTGGTTCTCGGGGATTGTCTCCACTGCGGCGAGGGCGACTTCGGCGGCGAACTCTCCCACGTTGTATAGCCGGCCGGCGGCCTGCTTGCGCGACTCGATCGCGCCCGGGTTCGCTCGCTGCAACAGGGTCGCCGTGATGGTGCCTTCGATCATGTCGCCGGATACGACGACAAATTCGATGCCCTTCTCCGTGAGCTCGGGGATGAGATCACGCAGGGCGTCCTCCCCCGCTCGCTTGCTGAGTGCAACCGGCAGATACTCGGGCATAGTTTCGGCGGTTTTGACGAAGTGCGCCTGGTGACTCGTGACGAATACGACACGAGAGCCGCGCTCGAGCAGCGGCAGCATTGTGTGCAGGAAGTCGACCTGGGCGTCGCGGTTCAGCTTCATTGCGTAGTCCTCGGCCATGCCGCTCTCCATGCCGCCCGAGGCGTTGAGTACGAGGAGGTCGAGACCACCGTAGGAGGTGGTGATCGTGTCTTTGAGGTAGGTGACCGAACCCGGGTCGGTGAGGTCGGCCCCGATCGCGATCGCCTCTCCCCCGTCAGCTTCGATCTGGGCGACCAGCTTGAGGGCCCGGGCCTCTTTATTGCGGTAATTCACCACCACGCGAGCGCCCGCGCCTGCGAAATAGCTCACGGTGTCAGCACCAATTCCGCGGGAGGATCCGGTGACGAGGGCTCGCTTGCCTGTCAGGGAGCCGGAGGCGAGGGGGTTTGCTTCTGCGGTACTCACAGCCACTGACCCTATCAACTGGCGCCGGTCCAAGCGCGGCGGTTAGTGGTAGTTTCGAATGCAAGCGACCTACGAGAGGTGCCGATCATGATTCTGGATTTCCTTGCCGGCTACGCGTGGATAGTCTGGCTGGCCCTCATCCTTGTTTTCACCATCGTCGAGATGGCGACGCTTCAATTCATCTTCTTAATGCTGGCGATCGGCAGCCTGGGCGGCCTCGTCGCTGGCCTTTTCGGATTGCCATGGTGGGCCCAGATCGTTGTGGCCGCTGTGCTTTCCGTTCTCCTGCTCTTCGCAGTGCGGCCGCCTTTGCTGCGTCGACTCGGTCGGGGCGGCGACCCGGCAAGAAGCAATGTCGATGCCCTCCTCGGTCTGACCGGAGTCGTCACCAATGACTTTTCGGGCAATGCAAGCCATGTCAAGTTAGCCAATGGCGAGACGTGGACAGCAAAACTCAACGAAGACCGGGCCCTCACCGAGGGTGAACGGGTCGTCGTGACGGCAATCGATGGAGCGACCGCCGTGGTTGCTCCCGCAGAAAGGATCGTGCAGTGACTCCTGGCCAACTTTTCGGGCAGATCATCGTGATCATTTTGGTCGGCGTGATTGCGATCTTTGTGATCGTCACACTCGTCAGGTCCATCCGGATCATTCCGCAAGCAAACGCGGGGGTGGTTGAAC
>JBDUDZ010000255.1:0-3268 GCA_040002635.1 Rhodoglobus sp. | reverse complement strand
GCGGCGAACGCCGTCACCGAGTGGCCGAACGGCGGGATGCGGTTCCCCAAGTCCGACATCCGCTCGCCCTTCGAGCTGGAGCAGGCCGCGCGGTCCGTGCGCCCCGAAGACTTCGAGGGGCGCGTCTTCATCAGCTCCGACACCGACAAGCATCGGGCGCACATCCAGCAGTATCTCGACCTGGGATTTGACCGCATCTACCTGCACAACGCCGGCCGCAACCAGCGGGAGTGGCTCGAGGTTTTCGGGCGCGACGTGCTGCCTAGGCTGGTGCGATGAACGTTTGGGCGGTTGAGGGAATCCCTGAGGTGGTGGCGGGGGATGACCTGGCCGTCTTGATCGGCGATGCGCTGGCCGGCGTTCTCGAGGACGGCGACATCATCGCGGTCACCTCCAAGATCGTGTCCAAGGCGGAGGGGCGGTTTGTGGTGGCTGCCGATCGCGAGGACGCGATCACGGCGGAGACGGTGCGGGTCGTTGCCACCCGCGGCGCAACGCGCATCGTCGAGAACCGGCTCGGGATCGTCGCCGCCGCCGCGGGGGTCGACTCGTCGAACACTCCTTTCGGCACCGTGCTGTTGCTGCCAATTGATCCGGATGCCTCGGCTCGGGCCCTCTGCGTGGCGCTGCGTGCCCGCTTCGGAGTATCCGTGGGGGTGCTGATCACCGACACGCTGGGGCGGCCCTGGCGTGCAGGGCAGACGGACGTCGCGATCGGGGCGGCGGGCATCCGCGTGCTCGACGACCTGCGGGGCACCACCGATGCGGGCGGCCGGCAGCTGGATGTCACGGTCGCAGCCTCCGCTGACGAAATCGCCTCCGCGGCCGACCTCGTCAAGGGCAAAGCCGCCGGGTTGCCCGTCGCTGTCGTGCGGGGTCTCGGCCACCTCGTCGGGGAGCTCGACCTCCCCGGCGCTCTTGCAATCGTGCGGCCGGCGGCGGACGACCTGTTCCGACTGGGGACGCGCGAGGCGTGGGATGAGGGGTATCGGGCGGGGTTGGCGGCCGAGGGCGGGTAGCGCCAGCTCCGCTTGGTCGCGTGTGTTCTCGCCGCGGCCTTCGCGTCCCGGCCGCCTCCACCTCTCTTCGCCAGCTTCATCTGGCTGTGCTCACCGGGTCGTCCTCCCTTACTCCGTTCCGTCGTGCGTTCCGCTCCGCTCCGCTCTCCTCTCCTCCACAGCCACTTCTCCTCCCCAGGGTGTTGGTAAGTCATCAAAGTTTCTCTCGAACAAATGTTCGATTTTTGGTAAAATCAGGCATGGCCAATTCGACCGCAACCGACGTCGCTGAGTCGCTCGCGCTGCCTTCGATCTTCGATCTCGCGACCTGCTCTGATGCCGATCTCCAGCAGCGCCAGCGTGATTTCGCGGCACTCCGCCGCCGCGTTGACTCAGGCGCGGCGCGAGTCTCGGCCGAGCTGGCTCGCCGCTCCACGCGCGAGCTCGGCTACTCGGGTCTTGCGCAGCGCGAAGGTCTTCGCGCGGCCGAGCAGCTCATCGAAAAGCTGGCCGGTGTCACCCCGGGCGAAGCTCGCGCGATGGTTCGCGTCGGTGAGTTGCTCGACGACCCGTCCGCAATGCCGTCGGTCAGCCGAGCGGTTGCGGCGGGCGAGCTCTCCGTTCTCGCTGCCGATGCGATCTACACCGGCCTGGGTGAGCCCACCGATAACTTGCCTGCCTCCACGATCGCGGATGCCGCCGAGCTCATGATCGACATCGCCCTCACCCTGCCCGTGCGCAAAGTGGCCGCGCACGCCCGCGCCCTCCGCGACACCCTCGACCTGGCCGGGGTCGCCGATCGCGAGGAACAACTCCGTTCCCACCGCTACCTGCGCCTGGTGCCACAGGCCGACGGCATGACGCGACTCACCGGCCTCCTCGACCCCGAATCGGCGGCGATCGTCACATCAGCCTTCGACCAGGTCACCTCACCGCGCCGCGGCGGACCCCGTTTCGTCGACGAGAAAGACGCCAAGCGCGCCCAACTCATTGCCGACGACCCGCGCACAACAGAGCAGTTGCTCGCGGATGCCTTCGTCGAGATGGTCCGCATTGCCGGCGTGGCAGACCCCGGCACCGTTTTCGCGCAGCGCCGCCCTGCTGTGAGTCTTCATGTCGAGCGGGAAGATTTCGAATCCGGCCTCGGTTCTGCCCGCATTGAAGGGCAGTCCTCTGCGGTATCGGTTGAAACCGCTCGGCGGCTCGCGTGCAGTTCTGGCATTGTGCCGATCCTCTTCGACGGCGCCGATGCCCTCGATGTGGGCCGAACGCAGCGCCTCTTCACCGAGCGACAGCGAGTGGCACTCGCGGCCCGCGACGGTGGATGCCGCTTCCCCGACTGCGACCGTCCGCCATCCTGGTGCGAGGCGCACCACATCGATGAGTGGGTAAGAGACAACGGCCGAACGGATGTCGCGACTGGCGTTCTCCTCTGCCGCTTCCATCATCTGCTCGTGCACAACGCCGGGTGGCGCATCCGCCAACGAAGCGGTGGATTCGCGGCAGAACCACCACCAAACCGCGGCGGCCCCGAACTCGACATGCCGAGTCATCACCCGCGGCAATCCCGTGCGGCCTGACCCAACCTGTCGTCGTACGCGACTACCTCGCATGCGACTACCTCGCACGCGACTACCTCGTCTGTCGCACGCGACTACCTCGCACGCGACTACCTCGTCCGTCGCACGTGACTCTGTCGCGCGACCCCAACTGACTAAGCTGCCGGATATGTTGCAGATAGTCCTGTCAGTAATCACTTTGGCACTCATGATTTTCGCTCTCGTCGAGGTCATCACGAGCGAGAACTGGCAAATCCAACATCTACCCAAGGTGCTGTGGATACTGCTGATAATCATCCTGCCGCTGATTGGTTCAGTCATCTGGATAATCGTTGGCAAAGACCGAAGCACGTCTAACAACCGAGGCACCTCTAACGACCGCCGCTCGTCCAATGGCCGAGGCCCGTTCACCAACTGGAATACCTCCGGCGATAACGTCCCCTTCGGCGATCCGCGACGAAATGAACCTCCCGCGTCTTCGGCGCTGGACGACGACGAAGCTATCGAGCAAGAGATCGCCTACCACGAGAAGCAGGCCGAGATCCGGCGCCTCGAAGCTGAGCTGCGGTCGCGGCGCGGAGACCAGCAGACGTAGCCAGCCCCGGCCAGGAACCGGCAGGCGTGGCCAGCCCACGCGGCGGCGACCGGCAGGTGTGGCCAACTACGTGGCGGCGACCGGCAGGTGTGGCCAACTACGTGGCAGCGACCGGC
>JBDUDZ010000254.1:0-3269 GCA_040002635.1 Rhodoglobus sp. | reverse complement strand
GGACTCGGGCGCGCGGCTGCCGTCACGGGACCAGACATGGTTCGACCTTATAGGCCGCGCGCCCCGAGCCCCTCAGCGCAGGCTCGGCCGGCCGGCTGCCGCCCACTCGATCCGGCAGCCAGGTCACCGGATCGACAGCGCGGTCCAGGAGACCGCGGGCAGGGTAATCGTAATGCTGCCGTCGCTCAGCACTGCCGAGTCGTTCACCGCGAGGCCGACGCGGTTCGGCTCCGCGAGGGTGTTCCTGGCCTTCACGTCGTCGTCGCTGAGGGTCTTCGCCTCGAGCACCCGCACATCCCCGAGGGCCGAGATGTCGATGGTCACCGTCGCTGGCTCATCCTGGCTGCGGTTCACGAGGAAGACAGCACTGGCACCCGACTCGGCATCGTGGGTGGCGACAGCATCCACGAAGTCGACCTCGCCGTACTGCGCCGTCGTATAGGTGTCGGACACCAGCTTGAGCGCGAGCGCATCCCCCGTTGCCAGACGCGAGGTCTCGGCAAACGGGAAGAATGTCGTCTGCCGCCAGGCCGGTCCGCCAGGTTCGGTCATGATCGGGGCGATCACGTTAACCAGTTGCGCGAGGCTCGCCGAGGTCACCCGGTCGGCGTGCTTGAGCAGGGAGATCATCAGACTTCCGAACACCACCGCGTCGGCCACCGAGTAGATGTCTTCGAGCAGCCGGGGGGCCTCGGGCCAGTTCTCGATGCCCTCGATCTTGTCGACCGACCGGTACCGCTCGATGTACCAGACATTCCACTCGTCGAACGAGATGTTCATGGTCTTGTCGCTGCCCCGCACGGCCTTGACGTGGTCAGCGGTCGCGACGACGGTTTCGATGAAGCTGTCCATGTCTACAGCGGAGGCGAGGAAACTGCCGAGGTCGCCGTCTTTCTCCTCGTAGTAGGCGTGGCAGGAGATGTAGTCGACATCGTCGTAGGTGTGCGCGAGCACGACGCGCTCCGACTCGCCGAAGGTCGGCATATGTGCGCTCGACGAGCCGCACACCACGAGTTCGAGCGACGGATCGAGCTGCCGCATCGCCTTCGCGGTCTGTGACGCGATCTTCCCGTAGTCGTCGGCCGAACTGTGACCGAGTTGCCACGGGCCATCCATCTCGTTGCCCAGGCACCACATTCCGACGGAGAACGGCTCGGAGTGACCATTAGCGATCCGCAAGTCGGAGCGCGCGGTTCCCCCGCGGATGTTCGAGTATTCGAGCAGGTCGAGCGCGTCGGCAGTGCCGCGCGTGCCGAGATTGACGGCGAGCATGAGTTCGCTGCCGATCTTCTCCAGCCACGACGAGAATTCGTGCAGGCCAACCTGATTGGTCTCCGTCGAGTGCCAGGCCAAATCAAGGCGTCGGGGACGTTCATCGCGTGGCCCCACGCTGTCCTCCCAGCGGAAGCCAGACACGAAGTTGCCGCCGGGATAGCGGATGGTCGAGACGCCAAGCTCCTTCACGAGGTCGATGACATCCTGCCGGAACCCTTCAGCATCTGCGCTCGGGTGGCCCGGCTCGTAGATACCGTCATACACGCAGCGCCCGAGATGCTCGACGAACGAGCCGAAGAGCCGGCGGTTTATCGGTCCTACTTCGACGTGCGGATCGACTGTGAGACGTGCAGAGATCATCGGGTTCTTCCTCCAGGCGCGAAGGCAGCAGCATGCCGTGTCACGTGAGGCGCGCTCCTCCCGTAGTGCTGTCAGGAGACTACAACGTTGTGAACCGCGCGTCGCTCGGCGCACGATCGACAGGTGGCGAGTCCGGTCGAACGCTCCATATGAGTGGGCACGTTGCCGCCGTCAGTCAGTGAGTGGCGGCACGCTGCGCGGCCGCACGAGCACCCAGAGGGATGCCATGGCCACCGCCATCGCCGCCAGCACGACCCAGCCCACCGGGGCGCCCGAACTCAGTCCGATGAAACCCGGAATCGTCGAAACTCCGCCTGCCAATGCGGCATTTGCTGCCCCGGTGATCGAGGCCGCGGTGCCCGCCTCGGCGCCGTGATTGGCGAGCGTGAGCACCTGCACGCAGGGGAAGCACAGCCCGCAACTGAAGACGAGAAGGAAGAACGGGATGATCACGGTCAGCGGTCCGCTACCGATCGCCGCAAACAACACGAGTGCCGCACCCGCCAGGGCCACGAGCGCGGTGCCGAAGACGAGCGCGCGCGCGGCGCCGATCCGCGGCATCAGCCGCGCGGCAATCTGCACGGCAATGACGAGGCCTACCGAGTTGATGCCGAAGAGCACCCCGAACTGCTGCGGATTGGCGCCATAAAGGTCCTGGAGCAGGAACGGCGATGACGAGACGTAGGTGAGGATCGAACTGAAGATCATGCCGCCGATGATGGCCGAGCCGATGAAGACCCGATCCGCGAACAGCGAGCGGAAACGGTCCGCCGTGGTGCTGTGGCCCGCCACATGGCGGTTCTCGGGAGGCAGGGTTTCCACCAGGAAGGCAGCGGTCGCCACAAGCACGACCAGGCCGTAGGCCGCGAGGAAAACGAAGACGCCGCGCCAGTCGACGAACCTGAGCAGTTGCGATCCGATGAGCGGGGCCAGCACTGGTGCGAGCCCGTTGACAAGGGACAGCCTGGACAGCATCCTGACCAACGGCTTGCCGCCGAACAGGTCTCGCACCATGGCCAGCGCCACGACTCCCCCGGCCGCGGCGCCGACGCCCTGGCCGACCCGCATCACCGCGACGAGCTCGACGGTCGGAGCTAAGACGACGCCGATGCTCGCAAGCACGTGCGCGGCGGTGGCCAGGATCAGGGGCAGTCGGCGACCGATCTTGTCGCTCCACGGGCCGATCACCAGTTGGCCCAGCCCGAAACCGACCGTGGTCGCCGTCAGCGTCAACTGCACCGCTCCATCGGTGGTGTGCAGCTCTTCGACCACCTTCGGGAAAGCGGGAAGGTAGAGGTCGATGGTGAGCGGGCCCAGCGCGGTGAGCGCCCCGAGCACCAGCACATAGACAAGACGTTGCGACCGGGAGAGCGCATCCCCCGGGTGTACAGCAGTGCTCACTCGCCGGCGCTTCCCGCCGGGTCGGCAATCAGGGATCGGAAGGCGAGTTCGGCGGCACCCAGCTCGATGATTCCGGCGCCCAGGGTGGCACGTTCGAGCCGCACCGAGTCGCGGGCGCCGATGAGTGCCATCGACCGCATGAGCGAGTCGAGCTTCTCGGGTGCCGCAGCGAAGAGCGAGCCGAGGAATCCGCCCAGCAGGATGAGCTGCGGGTTGAAGACGTTGACCGTGTT
>JBDUDZ010000253.1:0-3302 GCA_040002635.1 Rhodoglobus sp. | reverse complement strand
GCCCTGTCACGGCACGTGCGCTGTCACCACACTTGCGGAACTGGCTATCCGCCTCGCGCAACACCATGTTGGTAAACACTCTGTTGGTAACACTTCGTTGCGAGCTGGTCCGGTGTCCCCGGTAAGCATTTTTGCGTCAACCCGAGCGCGGCTCGGATGACTACAACGCATTATCGCACGCATTGTTAGGATGCCGTGATTTGGTTATCGGGATGCCGTGATTCGGCCATGCAATAATCCGAGCATGACTGACCTGGTGGCCTCGCGCCGCACCCTGCCATTGGCCATCGTCCTTATCGTTACCGGTGCGATCGGCTGGTATGCCGCGTTCTCACTGACCCTCGACAAGTTCGCGGTTCTGAAGGACACGAACGTCAACCTTGACTGCAATTTCAGCCTTATCGTGCAGTGCGGCAAGAATTTGGAATCATGGCAGGGGTCGCTTCTTGGATTTCCGAACCCTATTCTCGGGCTCGGCGGGTTCGTCGCTCCCATCGCCGTTGGCGTCGCCCTCCTGGCGGGTGCCGCGTTCGCCCGCTGGTTCTGGATCGCATTCAACGTGGGAGTCGCGGCGGCCCTTGGCCTATGCATCTGGCTCATGTACCAGAGCATCTTCGAGCTGGGAACCCTCTGCGTCTGGTGCATGCTCGTCTGGAGCATCACGATTCCGATGTTCTGGACGCTCACTCTGTTCAACGCTCGGGCCGGGGCATTCGGCAGCGGCCTTGTCGCGATCGGAACTCGGCTGTATAGCTGGGTTCCCGCAATCACTGTCGCGAGCTACCTGATCATCGCGATAGTCGCGCAGCTGCGCTTGGACGTGCTCAGCTACATCGTCTAAACCAGATACGGCCGACGCGCTAACAGCGGATTCGTAGGAAAAGTCCCATATCCTCTACGGCAGACCTACCGTCGACCATCCTCAGGCCGAAAGAGCGATCGTGACCCCAGAACGACAGACCAAGAAGCAGAAACAGGACGAGGCTCGCGAGAACGCACGTCTGCTCCGCGAGGAGCAGCGAGCCCGCAAGCGCCGCCAGCGCTGGATCGTCCAGGGTGGTGTGGTTGTCGGGATGCTCGCTGTCGTGGCCATCGCGATACTTGTCGTCTTCAATGTCACCCGACCGCCGTCGCCCGGACCACTCAACATGCTGAGTGACGGAATCCTGATATCTGGCAACGGAACCGCTACTGCGGCAGTCGCCACCGCGGCGATCCAGGCCGGCGCTAAGCCCGTGCCAACCGACCCGACGGCACACAAGGACACCGTCAACATCGTGGTCTACCTCGACTATCAGTGCCCCTATTGCCAGCAGTTCGAGACCACCAACTCTGACCAGATCGGCAAGTGGGTAGCGAGCGGACTCGCGACTGTCGAGATTCATCCGATCGCCATCCTCGATAACTCGTCAAACGGGACGAAGTATTCGACGCGAGCAGCTAATGCTGCAGCCTGCGTCGCAAACTTCGACCCCGATAAGTACCTTGCAGTGAACAACGCCCTCTTCACAGGCCAGCCCGCCGAAAACACCTCTGGCCTCACCGACGCCGCGCTGACAACCCTGGTGAGCGACGCCGGAGCCAGCGGCAAGGATGTCGCTTCATGCATCCAGAATCAGACGTTCGTTGGGTGGGTGTCAGATGCGACGAAGCGAGCCAACAAGGGCCCGCTGCCCAACTCTGACACCCCGTCGGTCAAGGGCACACCGACGGTCCTGGTGAACGGCAAATCGTATGGCGGCTCGATCACCGACCCCAGCGCCTTTAGTAGTTTTGTCGGCGGGCTCGCGACGGCAAACCCGTCGACGGGCGGCTGAGCTCAGCCCTGCGGGGCTGGTACCAGCGCCGACTGAGCCTGCGAAGTCGGTCTCAGAACCAGAGAGCGAGCTCGCGAGCTGCCGACTCCGGCGAATCACTGCCGTGTACGAGGTTCTGCTGCACTTTGAGCCCCCAGTCGCGACCGAGGTCGCCGCGAATAGTGCCCGGCGCGGCTGTCGTGGGATCGGTAGTGCCCGCGAGCGAGCGGAATCCTTCGATCACTCGGTTGCCAGCGACACGGATTGCCACGATTGGTCCGCTTTGCATGAACTCAACTAACGGCTCGTAGAAAGGCTTGCCCTGGTGCTCCTCGTAGTGCGCGGCAAGCAGGTCAAGGTCGGCTTGCACGAACTTGATATCGACGAGTTGGTAGCCTTTCGCCTCGATGCGGCTGAGGATTTCACCTGTCAGGTTGCGCGCGACGCCGTCAGGCTTTACGAGCACGAGGGTTTCTTCGACTGTCACGGGGTGTTCTCCTTGAGGTAGGCCTGTTTCGAGGCGTCGAGCTGTCGTCCCTTGACGAAGCAGAAAATCCAGATGCCGAGGAAAGCTACAGCAACTACATACATGACTGGAAGCAGGATGCCGGTGGCCAGAAGTGCGGCCTGCAACACCCAGCCGAGCCCGATCCCCCATCGATAGCGCACAACTCGCGCGGTCAGCACAAGGATCACGATGAGGGCAGCACCTCCGGCGAACGCCGCAACCGGCGGCAGGGCCTTGAGCCCAAATGCGGTGAGTGCGACGAAGAACATGAGCACAGCTTCGAGCCCGAGCACGATGCTCAGCAGGCTCTCGGTGGCGCTGCGTTCACGCCGCGGCTTGCGCGCCGAAGGTGCAGCAGTCACCGTTTCCAGCCCTGTGCCGCAGCGAGCTCGATGGACTCGCCGACGAGGGTGATCGAACCGGTAACGACAACCGCACGTCTCGGTGATTCCGCGGCCCAGTTGCGAGCATCCCGAATTGCGTGCTCGAAAGTGGGGAACTGATATGTGGCGTCTTCGTGGGTGAGTTCGAGGATCAACATGGCGAGATCCTCGTAGGGCACTGCGCGGTCGGACAGCGATTGGGTGGCGTGGAAACGGTCGGCGACCGGTGCGAGTGCCTCGATGATGCCGCGAGCGTCTTTGTCTTGAAGCACGCCGATGACAAAGCAGATCTCATCGAAATCGAAGTAGCTACGTAACGCTGCCGCGAGCGCCGCAGCGCCGTGCGGGTTGTGTGCGGCGTCAACCAGAACCGTGGGTTCAATGCCGATGATCTGCAGGCGGCCGGGCGAGGTTGCCGTAGCGAGGCCCTCGGCGAGCACATCGCCCACCAGCGGCTGGTCGCCACCACCGAGGAATGACTCGACCGCAGCGATCGCAAGCGCTGCGTTGCGGCCCTGATGATCGCCGAACAGCGGCAGGAACAGGTCGCGATAGGTGCCGGCGAGCCCGCGAACGGTGATGACCTGTCCGCCGACCGCGACGCTGGAGCCGTCG
>JBDUDZ010000252.1:0-3326 GCA_040002635.1 Rhodoglobus sp. | reverse complement strand
CCTTCTCAACGAGGACGGTACGCCGGGGGAGCGGAACGGGGTGTCTGCACTCTCCGTTGAACACAAGATGGGCATCCACGGTTCGGCGACCTGCGTCATGGAGTACGACGACGCGACCGGCTACCTCATCGGCGAGGAGAACCTCGGCATGCGCATCATGTTCGTCATGATGAACGTCGCGCGCCTGTCTGTCGGCACCCAGGGTCTCGCGGTGTCGGAGCGGGCCTACCAGCAGTCTCTGCAGTACGCGATCGACCGTCGGCAGGGAGTCGCGATCGGTGCGACGGAGAAGGATTCCGCGATCATCGAGTTCCCGGACGTGCGCCGCATGCTCCTCACCCAGAAGGCCTACATCGCGGCGATGCGACGGCTCATGCTGCTGAATGCCGTGCAGATGGATGTCAGCACCAACAGCCCCGACCCCGCTGTCCGGGCGAGAGCCGTGGAGGTCGTTGGCCTCCTGACGCCGATCTGCAAGGCATTCGGCACCGACCTCGGCGACGAACTCACGTCGATTGCGCTCCAGATTCACGGTGGCATGGGCTTCATTGAAGAGACCGGCGCGGCCCAGCACTACCGTGATGTGCGCATCGCAGCGATCTACGAGGGCACCAACGGCATCCAGGCGGCAGACCTCGTGGGTCGCAAGCTGGGCGTGCGGGACGGGGCATCCGTGCTCGAATTCCAGGCCGAGATGCGCGGAATCCTCGGCGACCTCGCGGCTGCCGGCTCAGACTTCGCCAGCATCGGCGCCGAGCTCGGCACGCAGTTTGACACGCTCGAGAAGGCAACCAATTGGATGCTGCGCACCGGTGTCGCAGACCCCAATGCGGTTCTCTCCGGCTCGGCACCGTACCTGCGGATGTGGGGCTTAGTGCTCGGTGGCTGGCTACTTGCCAAGTCGGCGCTGGCTGCCGCGGCCCTCGGTGATGGGGAGCTCGCGCAGACCCAGCTCGTGCTTGCACGGTTCTACGCGGAGCAGTTGCTGCCTGCGGCAAGCGGTCTGCTCGGCGCGGCTACTGCCGGGTCGCGCGACCTGTTTGCCCTGGACGCCGACGACCTCGCGGGGCTCGTTAAGCGCTAGCGCCAGCTGTACTGCGGCTCGTAGCCGAGGTCGCGCCGCGCCTTGGCGATCGACAGCATCGTGTCGTTGACGCCGAGGTCGCCGCGAATCTCGACTCCCGGGAATTGCTCAGCGACTAGTTCAGCATTCGGCTTGGTCATCACGGTGTCGGCCGCGGCGATGATGTACGCCTCGAATCCGGGCTTCGCAGTCTCCAACGCCTTGAGCACGGCCTGGGCTCCGTCGCGGGCATCGATGTAGCCCCACAGGTTCCAGCGGCGCAGGCTCGAGTCATCCTGGAACTCGGCAAATGCCGCGTAGTCGTCCGGAGCCATGACGTTCGAGAACCGCAGGGCGGTGATCGAGAGTTGCGGTTCCCAACGAATGAACTTGCGCGCCATCTCTTCTTCGAGGTGCTTGACCAGCGAGTAGATCGACTCGGGGCGGGTGTCGTATTCCTCGTCCACGGGGATGTACGGCGGGGGAGTCTCGAAGGGCAGTCCGAGCACGGTCTCACTCGAGGCGTAGACGATGCGACGGATGCCGGCGCGGCGGGCGGCCTGGAACACGTTGAACGTCGACAGCATGTTGTTCTCGAAGGTTGCGGCATCCGGCAGGATTCCCGGCGCAGGGATTGCCGCGAGATGCACGACGGCGTCGAGCCCGGTGTGCCGGTCGTTGACGCCGAGCATCGCGTCGAGGGTCTGGCCGTAGTTCCTGAAGTCGACGATCGTCGACTTCCCGTCGCGATCCGCGACCCTGTCGAAGTTGATGACTGAATGCCCTGCCTCGCGCAGGCCAGTGACGACCGCCGTGCCGAGTTTTCCGCTTCCGCCGGTGACCGCTATTCTCATTGCCCCAGTCTCGCACCCGTGCCTGTTCGTAAGATGGGGCGGTGAGAGAGACCCCGCTCTGGGAGGTACCAGTGACTTACGGTGCCGTCGGGGCGACCCAGGCGCCCGACCTGCTGCAGCATCCGCCTGCCGGCTACCGGCCGCTCGAACGGATCGCTCGGATCGGCCACGGAGCCGAGCGCTTCGAGTTCGCCTGGCTGCAGGCGATGACCTGGGGTATCCAGAAGCGCAGCGGATTCCGCGTGCGCCAGGTCGACGCTCCCGCCGAGTTCGACGAAGCCGCGTACACCCCCGTCACGTTCGACGCCGCGGGCGCCCCGTTCGCCCCCGCAATCGTCGCCGAACGGGAGCATGTCTTCGCCCCCGACGGCACCGGGCTACTGGCGCCCGGAGACACAGTCCGCCTCGCCATCCCGTTCGGGCCGTTCCGGCTATCTGCGCCGGCTCGCGTCGTGTACGTCGTCGACGAGCCGCGTCAGCGCGGGTTTGCCTACGGCACGCTGCCCGGGCATCCGGAAGATGGCGAGGAAGCATTCCTCGTGGAGCATCGGGATGACGACTCGGTCTGGATCACAATTCGCGCCTTTTCGCGGCCGTCGTCGCGCTTCTGGCTCGCGGTCTCGCCGGTACTGCGTCTCACGCAGGAGTTCTACACACGTCGCTACTTGAGGGCGCTGGCAGTTCCGATCGACTGATCGATCGCGGCGAGCAGCGCGTCGAGCCCGGTGGCAAGGTCGTCGATTACGACGAGGGCGCTCGTCTCGCGCAGTTCGTCGGCGCCGAATGCCCCGGTCGCGACCGCGATGAAGTGCAGGTGGGCCGAATCAGCGGCTTCGCCGTCGTTGGGGGTGTCGCCAACGATGATTGCCGCGCTGCCCTCGAGCGCTGCCCGTGCGTCGGCGGTCAGGTGGTGGCGGGTGGGAGACTCGGCACCGAAGAATGAATGCTCCCAGTCGAACAGGTCGGCATCGATGCCTGCAGCGATCAGCTTGTAGCGCGCACGATTTGCGCCGTTGCCGGTGAGGAGGGCGTTCGTCCACCCGCGGGCGGTGACGGCGGCCAGCGCTTCGGGCACGCCGGGGGCGATGGGGCGGGTGCTACCTGCCTCGTGTTCGGCAAGTGACAACACGTCAAGCCGCGCAAGCACAGCCGGCAGTTGGGCGACATCCAGGTCGTTTACCTCGAGGATTGCGCGCAACAGCTGGCCTTCAGTCATGCCGTGTGGGCTGCCGACGCGCACCGTGGGTCGGGTGCCGGTGACCTGCTCGATTGAGTCGAGGTAGAGAGTGCCAGCGGTGTTGGTGTTGAGGATCAGGGTTCCGTCTATGTCCCACAGGATGTACGTGCTCACCCTCCCATTCTCCCAGTGCGAAGCTGGCGCTTCTCGCAGTGCGAAGCTGGCGCTTCTC
>JBDUDZ010000251.1:0-3332 GCA_040002635.1 Rhodoglobus sp. | reverse complement strand
CTGCATGCGCCGACAACCTTGGGTCTCCAGAGCGGTCATCAGATGTGAGCGGGCGACCTCGATTTTTGCCGATATCGATTATGTAAACCGCGTCGTGCGCCCCGCCTGGAGGCGCCCGTTCGGACCGCCCCCCGCGCTCTGCGCCTGCGAACTCAGCAGTGCCGGTCTTCGAGGGTTAGCCCAACGCGCCGGCTTCCGGCGGTTCCAAGTATGCCAAGACGTCCTCGGTTCGACCATCGGACACAGCTGCTCGCCCGCCTTGAATCTGACCGTAGACAGAACCTTCTTCCGGAACCACGTCGGAGGAGATCCAAGCAAGCATCGCCGAGCTCAACCTCAAGCCAATGCTGACCGACGTGTGTCGATCGCGACCAGTGGCGTGTCGTCAGCGCTTTTCTCGCGTAGCAGCTGAAGGTAGTCGATGCCGGAAAGGCCACGCGCTCGAAGGAACGATGCAAGCTCGGGAAGTGATCCGAGCCGCGCGACAGACTCCTGGCGGACATCCGCGACGGCAGATACTTTTGCACGACGCTCTGCGGCCGTTGTCACCAAATAAACCCCGGCGTCTCGGTCACCCTGCTCCGCCAGTTCATAGAGCGCTCCGGCCGAACGCCAGGCGACGCTGTCAAGTGATTGCTGCTGAACCCGCCAGCGCTCATCAACGACTGACATCTCGCCGTCGAGCAAAAACTCAGCAAACATCTCACCTTCGCTTGCAGCGATCAAGCGCTCGTGTGTGTCCAGTAGAGCCAAGAGTCCCCCGGTCCCTTGCAAGCAAAACTCCTCGCTGGACAACAATGCGGCGTAGTAATGACGAAGTGTTGCCAAGGCTCCGACTGACGCTTGTAGCGAATCCCGGCGGCGCCTGGGCTCGTAGCGCCACGCCATGTGCACGGCCTCGAGATGCGAGCTGAGAACGGCGAGGGGTAGGGCGTCAACCTTCACGTGTAGGCGTTCTGCCAACGACCGAATCCTTGCTGTGTCGCTCAGTGCCTGGTCCAGCTTGCCATCCATGCGTTTCAGCTTGGACAGTACGACGGCGAACCCCGCGATGCTTACCCCCAGCGAGGCCACGCTGGCAACGGCGCCAAACGTCGCGAGAGTCTGCACCGTATTGAGTGTCTGCTGGATCTTGGCCAGCTGGACCATCTGAATGCCCTCCGTGACAAGCTGGAGCGGGTTACCGCCGGGAATTGGCAGGTGTCGCAGCAGACCCCATCCGCCTGCCTCCTGAACGTGCGCAACGATTTGCCCCGTAGCCTTTTCCTTGATGATGGCGCCGATGCGCTCGTATATTGCAGGGTTCGAAAATGCGCTCGGCACGGTGAAATTGATCGGCATCATGATTGGCCTCGCATTGCTTCGCGCGCCTCGGCGCTTCGACGAATCAGAATGAGCCTGTAGACCGCTGGAATGGTCTTTGAGTAGCTCGGGCCGGAGAGCACGGCGATCGCTGCCAAGCCGATGCCTACGGGACCTCCTAGAGCGACGCCACCAAGGAGGACCTGTGCCGTCGTCAGGCCGAAGATCGACGTCCAGAGCCCGCTGTATAAAAGCGACGCTATCAAGGGCCCGAAAGCGATGCCCGAAATGGCGCCCGTTGATAAGCCAGTCACTGCCGCGCGCGTTACGCTCTCTGGAATACCCTTCGACTGCATGTCAAGCTCAAGGCGTGCCTGCAGCTTGCGCCTGTCTTCCTCGTTCATCGCACTGACCAGCTCGGCCACCCTGACCTCCACGCGCTCGGCGATGTAATCCTCGATCTCCACCTCGGATTCCGGCCCGGAGACTCGAAAATGACTCCAACTCGTAAGCCCGGGCGCAAGCTTGTCGGCAACATCCACTAAGAGTTCCTTGTACAAGAAGTCGTGAGGTCCTCGGGTGGGATTCATCAGTGAGTTCCCAGCGACCGATCGCAGCTCCGCGCTGATGGCATCAACTAGCTCGTCATCTGGCTTGCCCTGAAATTTGTTTGCATCGAGCTTGAGATCGCTGATTAACGAAATGAGGTCGGGGCGTTGTGCGCTGCGAAGGCGCTGGAATAAGACATCGTCTATCGGCACGGAGCCTCCTAATTTATTCATAGGCGCGGACACCATATTGGCGAGCGCCCGGCTTACATCACCGTCGAGCCGCAGTTCGCATAAAGTTTTCGACAAATGCTACGAGCCTACTAATGATCGCGGCAAGTTACGAGCGTGCGTTTGTCAAAGTCCATTGCGGTCTCCATCAGGTCCTCTTTGGCGATGTCGTTACTTTACGAACGTGACGGCTGGCCCCGCGCGCTAAAGACCCACCAGCAAATAGAGCATGAAAAGGCAAACCGGTGCCATCACCAGCCATCCCCACGTGTCGAGATGATTGACCGCCAGCAGGATGGTGCCGGCGCCGGACCCGCAGATCGCAAGTGCGACCAGCGCAGTGTCGCCCGTTCTGTTTGTCAGCTTGGCCCAGAAGCTGCCGTGTCGCTCGATGCCAAACGCGTTCGTGCGATCGAACTTCCGTTTCCTTGCGGTGAGGGCACAGCCTGCACCTGCCAGCAGCAATAGCACGCTCAGGATGTCACCGGTCCAATTCACGATTGGCTGGAGTAGATGGCAAATACCAGGGGCCCGGGGTCGGCGTGCCCGGGTCCCCGTAAACCGACGTCACGGTTCATGGCAGCGGACGCGTGCTCGGCACTGGCGTGTTTCCCGGCCAACGGAGCAGCGCCCGTGTCAAGCCGTACAGCGCCCAGAGCAGTAAGAGGGGAATGAGAATGGTCTGGAGCACAAAGATGGCCAGCAGCCGGACAATGTGCTGGGTCGCCATTTCTACTGTCGTCTTGAGAGCTTGATACTCCCCCACAGGACCTTCGGTCTTCTTTTTGAACCAGCTCTTGGCAGCTTCGAGGAAACCTGGCTTTTCAACATCGAGCGGAACGGGATTTGGCGCCGAGCTGGTGCGGGCAGCAAGCGGTGTCATCGCCTGCTGGGCTTCCTGGTAATCCTTGTCAAGGAACCTCTGAAAGATCTGGTCGGATCCGAGCACCGTCACTGGAACGGCGAACTGCACCATCAGCAGCAAGAGAAACAGCTTGCTGAGCCAGGCGGGCGGGCGCTGCTCGCGCGCCGCCGCCCAAAGCCATCCCAGGGCGATCACAGTCAGTACTGACGCAACTGCCGGTTGACTTCCGATGGCGATCAGAAGCTTCTCGATCCCGAACGCGACGCAGACGACAAGCATCACGTCCGAGAACTGCTTGAGCATCTCTGCGGCCGGTGCCAAGACCTGGCCTGGCGAAAACGTGGCGCCGACCCCCGCGGGCTCTGCATTGATCTGCGTGCCCTGCA
>JBDUDZ010000250.1:0-3336 GCA_040002635.1 Rhodoglobus sp. | reverse complement strand
GGGGCAGACAAACCGCTGAGCTTCCTGAACGACGAGGCGGAAGAGAACCCGGCCCTTGGCCTTCGTGGGCTGCGCGCGCTGCGTGCCCACGAATCCATCCTCCGGGATCAGCTCACCGCGATCGCGAATGCCGCGGCCGACGCGCCCGCCGACGCCCGCGCCGAGGTGTGGGTGATGGCGCCGATGGTGTCGACGGTCGAGGAGACGCGGTATTTCGTCTCCCTGGCCAAGGAACTCGGCATTGCGACAGCAGGCGTGATGGTGGAGGTCCCCTCGGCCGCGTTGCTCGCCGACCGGATTCTGGCTGACGCCGACTTTGCGAGCATCGGCACCAACGATCTGACGCAGTACACGCTCGCGGCCGACCGCCTTCTTGGCTCGGTCGCGTCGTTCCAGGATCCCTGGCATCCCGCCGTTCTGCGCCTCATCGCTGAGGTCGGACGGGCGGGCGCCGCGCTGGGCAAGCCGGTCGGCATCTGCGGTGAAGCCGCCGCAGATCCGCTTCTCGCGGTCGTGCTCGTCGGGCTCGGCGCGACCTCCCTGTCGATGTCACCCGCGGCACTTGCCGACGTGCGCACCGAGCTGGCCAGGTTCACCCGGGAGCAAGCCATCGATTTCGCCGAACATGCACTTTCGGCAAACAGTGCCGTGGAGGCCCGCGCTGCGGTGCTTTCGGCGGCATCCCCCACCACCAACACCATCGAGAAAGTGGAGCAGCAATGACAACGACGTCAGTAGGAACGCCCCCGAGCAGTAGCGCCCGGGTGCGTGTCCAGCGTTTCGGAACCTTCCTGTCCGGGATGGTGATGCCCAACATCCCGGCATTCATCGCGTGGGGTCTCATCACGGCCCTGTTCATCCAGACCGGATGGACGCCTGTCGGCATCCTCGGCGGATTCGGCTCCACTCACGGAGTCGCCAACGTGGGTCTCGTCGGCCCGATGATCACCTACCTGATTCCGCTGCTGATCGCGGCGCAGGGTGGCCGCATGGTCTACGGCCTGCGCGGCGCGGTCGTCGGCACGATCTTCGCCACGGGTGTCATCGTGGGGTCGCTCGGAACGACGATGATCCTGGGCGCGATGATCTGCGGCCCGCTCGGCGCCTACATCATGAAGCAGCTCGACCGCCTCTGGGACGGCAAGATCAGAGCAGGATTCGAGATGCTGGTCAGCAACTTCTCGGCGGGTTTCGTGGGCTTCGGCTTGGCGTTGGCGGGATTCTTCTGGCTCTCGCCGTTCTTCAGCGCCATCGCGAACGTGCTCGGCGGCGGAGTGAAGTTCCTGGTCGACGCGCACCTGCTGCCGCTGGCGAGCATCTTTATCGAGCCCGCCAAGGTGGTCTTCCTGAACAACGCGATCAACCACGGCGTGCTCGACCAGCTGGGCATTTCACAGGTGCAGGAGTCGGGCAAGTCGATCCTGTTCCTGCTCGAAGCGAACCCCGGCCCCGGCGCCGGCCTGCTGCTCGCGTTCACCTTCTTCGGTGTCGGGATCGCGCGTGCGACCGCCCCCGGCGCGTTGATCATCCAGTTCTTGGGTGGCATCCACGAGGTGTACTTCCCCTTCGTGCTGTCGAAGCCGATGCTTCTGCTTGCCGTCATCGCGGGTGGGGCAACGGGAGTTGCCACCAACGTGGCCTTCCATTCTGGCCTCGTCGCGCCAGCGTCTCCTGGATCGATCTTCGCCGTTCTGGTCGCGACGTCGAAAGACAGCCTCGTCGGCGTGATCGCGTCTGTCGTCCTGTCGGCGGCCGTGTCGTTCATCGTGACGGCGGTCATCCTGCGGGCTAGCCGCGGGCGCGACCTGGCGGCGGAAGCTGCCGGGGAGAACGCACTCGCTGCTGCCATCGCGCAGAACGCGGCCAACAAGGGTCGAGACAGCCGCGTGGGTGACCTGCTCGGAACAGCCGGTGCAGACAGCCCCCAGGCGAACGCGGATGCCGCGGGCGGAGTCGCCACCGCGACCAAGATCAGCTCGATCGTCTTCGCCTGCGATGCCGGCATGGGGTCGAGCGCCATGGGCGCGACGGTGGTCCGCAACAAGTTGAAGAAGGCGGGGATCACGGACGTCACGGTGGTCAACAAGGCCATCGCCAACCTGGACGACAATGCCGATATCGTCATCACCCAGTCGCAGTTGACGGACCGGGCCAAAGAGAAGGCTCCGCACGCCCAGCACGTGTCGGTGGACAACTTCATGGCCAGCCCGCGCTACGACGAGATCGTCGCCGCCGTCCAAGCCTCGCAGACCGCGTAGCCGCGAGAAGCGCAGCGTTGAGACAGGGAGTGAGGAAAGCGACATGAGCAAGGTCCTCGAGCTGGTCCAGATCAACCTCCACGGGTCGGCAACGACGCCGTCGGATGCGATCGATGAAGCAGGGCGGATCCTGGTGGCCACGGGAGCCGTGACCGCCGAGTACCCGCGCTACATGCACGACCGCGAAGCCCTGGTCTCGACGTATATGGGCAACTACCTGGCGATTCCGCATGGCACGAACGAGGGCAAGGACACGGTTCTCGCGTCTGCGCTCTCGTTCGTGCGCTACGACGATCCGATCGACTGGAACGGCAATCCGGTTCGCTTCGTGGTGGGGATCGCCGGAAAAGACGGAGGCCACATGGAAGTGCTGTCGAGCATCGCCCTGATCTTCAGCGAAGACGATCAAGTGGAGGGGCTGTTGGCCGCGGAAACCCCGGAGCAGGTTCTCGAGCTCCTCGGCGACGTCAACGACTGATCATGGCAAAGAAAGCGGTTCACTTCGGTGCCGGCAACATCGGCAGGGGCTTCGTCGGTCTCGTTCTGCACAACGCCGGCTACGAGGTGGTGTTCGCGGATGTCAACGCCGAACTGATCGATGCGCTCGCCGCGAGTGAGAGCTATCTCGTTCGCGAGGTGGGTGCGGGCGCATCGGTCGGCACGGTGAACAACTATCGCGCGCTCAACAGCGCGAGCAACGAGGCGGCTGTCATCGACGAGATCGCGTCGGCCGATGTCGTCACGACCGCGGTGGGGCCGCCGATTCTCAAGTTCGTCGCCCCCCTCATCGCAGCGGCGCTCGCGGTGCGCGCTCCGGACCGTGAACCACTTGCGGTCATGGCCTGTGAGAACGCGATTGGTGCGACGACGGTGCTGCGCGATCACGTGGTGAACGCGCTGGGCGATGCTGGCAGTGACGCGCTTGTGGCCCAGCGCGCGGTGTTCGCCAACACCGCCGTCGACCGGATCGTGCCCGCGCAAGCAGCGGACGCCGGGCTCGATGTCACCGTCGAGACCTTCTTCGAGTGGGCCATCGAGTCGGGCCCGTTCGGCAGCAACGTGCCCGTGATCCCCGAGG
>JBDUDZ010000249.1:0-3355 GCA_040002635.1 Rhodoglobus sp. | reverse complement strand
CGTGCAAGCGTTCTACTCGGCTCTGACCTTTGCCACGAACATCCAGGTCAACAAGCCCAGTCTCAGTTAGAGTCCCGCATGCTCCTGAGGCTCAGGCATGCAGCAATTTCCCTTGATAACGCCAGGGACCGGATCGGGAACAGCTCCGGGCTGACGGTCTCTATTTAGTGCGAAGGAGACTACGCCGCGAGGGCGAGGTCTGCCTTGGCAGAGACAGTGCTATTTGAATTGGCACTTATTTTTTTGCACAGATCGTTAACGAGATAACCGTGCATCCTCGACCCGCTTCTCGTAGTTTTGCAGGCAATGTCGAAACCGATCATCCCCATGCGTGGGTCGCTATCGCGCTGTTGAGTTGTCAATCCACCTGCGGAACAGGCAGCCTTCGATCATACGCCGGATGCGCGGGGCACGCCACAGCCCCGAGCACCTCGGGATTCGCTAGCGTTGAGCCATGTCGTCCCAGCATGGAGACCGGGTGCCGATGGACCCGCAGAGCGTCGAGGCGCCGCTCACGTCGTTTGCCGTATTCCTCGTGGTCACCATCGCGCCTGGGGAGGATGCCGCAGACCACGTCCGCAACATCATCGCCGATGTCGGTGCGACTGTGCGTGCCGTGGGATTCCGCGACCTTGACGCGCAACTGTCGTGCATCGTCGGGATCGGCAGCGCTGCCTGGGACAGGTTCGGTCGATCACCGAAGCCTCGGCAGTTGCATCCTTTCACTGCCGTTGTGGGGCGGGCACACACCGCCGTCTCGACCCCGGGCGACCTGCTGTTCCACATCCGCGCCCAGCGCTCAGACCTCTGCTTCGAATTCGAGCGGCTGCTGCTCGACCGATTGAGCTCAGCAGTCACGGTCGTCGATGAGGTGCAGGGCTTCCGCTATTTCGAAGCGCGCGACCTCCTCGGCTTCGTCGATGGCACGGAAAACCCGACCGGCCGCGGAATGACCCTCGCCGCACTGATCCATGACGAGCCAGACTTCGAGGGCGGCAGCTACGTTGTGGTGCAGAAGTACCTGCACGATCTTGCCGCGTGGAACGCCCAGCCGACGAGCATCCAGGAACACATCATCGGCCGCACAAAGGCCGACAACATCGAACTCGACGACGCACCAGGTTCGCACAAGGATCTCACCACGATCACCGATCCCGCCGGGGTCGAGCACAAGATCCTGCGCGACAACATGCCGTTCGGCAGCCCCGGCGCGAGTGAGTTCGGAACCTACTTCATCGGCTATGCGGGCGACCTCTCTGTGATCGAACGGATGCTGCAGCGAATGTTCATTGGCGAGCCGGTCGGAGGGCACGACCGGATCCTCGACTTCTCGACCGCCGTGACTGGCTCCGCCTACTTCGTGCCCTCCCTCGACCTGCTGGAGTCTCTGGGCGACTGATGTCCTTTGCCAACGGCGGCATGATGCGGGCGCAGGCGTTTGACGGCAGCGAAGCGCGCAGCGAGCAGCGACGCAGTTGCGAGTTACTCGTTGAGGTTCTTGCGGGCAGACATCGCGCGGTCGGCTTCACGTTTGTCGGTGCGCTCGCGCAGTGTCTGGCGCTTGTCGTACTCGCGCTTGCCCTTGGCGACAGCCAACTCGACTTTCGCCCGGCCGTCGAGGAAGTAGATCGAGAGCGGCACCAACGTGTACCCGCCCTCCTTGATCTTGTTGTGGATCTTCAGGATCTGCGCCTTATGCAGCAGCATCTTGCGCTTGCGGCGGGGCGGGTGGTTGTTCCACGAACCCTGGAAATACTCCGGGATGTGCACAGCGTCGAGCCAGGCTTCGCCTGCATCGATGAAGCCGTAGCCGTCGATGAGGCTCGCCCGCCCGAGGCGAAGCGACTTGACCTCGCTGCCGCTCAGGACGAGACCGGCCTCGTAGGTGTCCTCGATCGTGTAGTCGTGGCGGGCCTTGCGATTGCTCGCGACAACCTTCTGGCCTTTTTCCTTGGGCATGGTCTCCTCCTCTCGTGTGCGCGTGAAGACTCTGCTGGCAGCCTGTCAGTCTAACTTGCCCGATCGCGGCAGACCATCGCCGCACCACATTCTCGAGAGCGGTGGGCCAGGTGGTGAGAAGAGGCTAAACCTTCAGATAGCGGCTAATCGCCACGCTCGATGCGAGAGCAGCAAGCAGGGCACCGACAACAATAAGGATCGGCACGACGAGGAGTGCGTCGTTCATGCCGACGAGCGGCGTTGTGGTTTGCAGTGTCGAAGTGAGGTAGCCCTTCACAAAGAACTGCTCGATACCCACAATCGCAAGCCCCGCGAGCACCGATCCGATGAGGGCGGCGAATACGCCCTCGAGTATGAATGGCGTCTGGATGAATCGATTAGAAGCCCCCACCAGGCGCATGATCCCCAGCTCGCGCCGTCGGGAAAACGCACTCAAACGGATGGTGGTCGCGATGAGCAGCACCGCGGCGATGAGCATTAGCGCTGCGACACCGATTGCGGTGTACGAAGCGGCGTTCAGCACGGCGAAAATCTGATCGAGCAAGCCGCGCTGGTCACTCACCTCCTGCACGCCTGCCAGCCCACCCAGGCTCTCAATCAAGATGTCGGCGTCGCCCGGGTTTTTCAGGTTCACCCGGAAGCTCTCGTTCAACACGTCAGGAGTGACGAAGCCAGCTATCGGGTTGTCGCCGAACTGCGACTCGAAGTTCTTGTATGCCTGGGCGTGGGTCTCATACTCGTACTTCTTGATATACGGAGCGAGCTGCGGTGACTTCAGCTGCGCCTCGACTGCGTCGATCTGGGGCTTCGTCGCCTCGGTTTGGGTGCAATTGCCTTTGGTGTCGACATCTGTGCACATGTAGACGGCGACCTGGGCCTTGTCGTACCAGTAGCCCTTCATCTGCCCGATCTGAAACTGCAGCAGGATCGCGGCGCCGACGAATGTCAATGAAATGAATGTCACGAGGATGACCGAAATGACCATCGAAACGTTGCGGCGCAGCCCGTTGCCGACCTCGCCGAGGATGAGTCCGAGTCTCACTGGGCGACCTCCGCGCTACCGTCGAGCCCCGCATCGGTAGGAGCGTCTGTCGGGGCAGCGGTGCGCGCTACCGCCGGCGATACCGGTTGTGCCATTCCGAAGCCCTGCACCGGGACAGCCTGGGTTTGGTAGCCGCCCTGGCGCTCGTCGCGCACGATTTGGCCGCTGATCAGCTCGATCACCCGGCGCTTCATCTGGTCGACAATTCCCGCATCGTGGGTGGCCATCAGCACCGTAGTGCCACTGAGGTTGATGCGTTCGAGCAACGTCATGATCCCTGCGGATGTCGCGGGGTCGAGGTTTCCGGTCGGCTCGTCGGCAAGCAGGATTGCCGGCTTGTTCACAACGGCGCGC
>JBDUDZ010000248.1:0-3359 GCA_040002635.1 Rhodoglobus sp. | reverse complement strand
GTGGAAAGGACATGCATGAGGTAGAACCAGCCACGTGTCTGACCGATGTATTCCACGATGAAGTCGGCCGGGTTGTGGCTGTCGAACCAGTCCTGGTTCTCGAAGGGGTAGTGAGCCTGCGCATAGGGCATCGAGCCGGAATCGAACCAGACGTCGAAGATGTCGTCAATGCGGCGCATTGTCGACTTGCCGCTGGGGTCATCCGGGTTCGGGCGGGTCAGTTCGTCGATGTACGGGCGGTGCAGATCGTGGGGACGCACGCCGAAGTCCGCCTCGAGTTCGTCAAGTGAGCCGTAGACGTCCACCCGAGGGTACTCAGGGTCGTCGCTCTTCCACACCGGGATCGGGCTACCCCAATAGCGGTTGCGGCTTATCGACCAATCACGCGCGTTCGCCAGCCACTTGCCGAACTGCCCGTCCTTCACGTTCTCGGGCACCCAGTTGATCTCCTGGTTGAGCTCAAGCATTCGGTCGCGGAACTCGGGCACTTTCACGAACCAGCTCGACACGGCCTTGTAGATGAGGGGATTGCGGCAACGCCAGCAGTGCGGATAGCTGTGCTCGTAGCTGGCGACCTTGAGCAGGCGCTCGTCGGCACGCAGCTTCTGGATCAGCGGCTTATTCGCGTCGAAAACCTGAAGGCCCGCGACGTCGGCGATGAGCGGCAGGAACTTGCCGCCGGCATCCACCGACAGGATGACCGGGATGCCCGCGGCGGCGCACACCACCTGGTCGTCTTCACCGTATGCGGGAGCCTGGTGCACGATCCCGGTGCCTTCGCCGGTGGCCACGTAGTCGGCGACCAGGATCTGCCACGCGTTCTCGGTGCCCCACTCTGCGGTGTCGGCGTAGTAGTCCCAGAGACGCGCGTAGCGCACTCCGGCGAGTTCGCGACCCGTGACCGTCTTTGTGACAGCGTCGAGAGCCTCGGCCGAGGTGGAGTAGCCGAGCTCCTTGAAATATCCCGGGATGGTGTCGCGCGCGAGCAGGAACTCCGCGACAGACTCGGCCGAGCCGTCGCCCGCGCCAAGCGGCCCGGACGGCAGCACCGCGTACTCGATGTCGGGACCGACCGCGAGCGCCAGGTTGGTGGGCAGCGTCCAGGGCGTAGTAGTCCACGCGAGGGCCTTCACCCCGGTGAGGCCGAGGCTCTCGGCCTTGGGCCCGTCGAGTGGGAAGGTCACCGTGACCGATTGGTCCTGGCGCATCTTGTAGACGTCGTCATCCATGCGCAGTTCGTGGTTTGACAGCGGCGTCTGGTCGCGCCAGCAATAGGGAAGCACACGGTAGCCCTCGTAGGCGAGGCCCTTGTCGTAGAGCTGCTTGAACGCCCAGATCACACTCTCCATAAAGGAGGGGTCGAGGGTCTTGTAGTCGTTTTCGAAGTCGACCCAGCGGGCCATGCGGGTGACGTATTCCTGCCACTCGCCGGTGTATTTGAGCACACCCTCGCGGGCCGCGGCGTTGAAGGCCGCGATGCCCATCTCTTCGATCTGGCTCTTGTCGGTGATGCCCAGCTGCCGCTCGGCCTCGAGCTCGGCGGGCAGCCCGTGGGTGTCCCAACCGAACCGGCGGTGCACCTGCTTGCCGCGCATGGTCTGGAAGCGCGGGAACAGGTCTTTCGCGTAGCCGGTGAGCAGGTGGCCATAGTGCGGCAGCCCGTTGGCGAACGGCGGGCCGTCGTAGAAGACCCACTCGGCGGCGCCTTCACGCTGGTCGATGGATGCCTGAAAGGTGCCGTCTTGCTTCCAGTAGGCGAGCACCTGCTCTTCGATCGCGGGGAACCGCGGGGACGGCGTGACCGAATCATCTGGCGTGTGGCGGGGGTACGGCATGAGGGCTCCTGTGCTGTGTTCTCAGTCACAGGGACGACATCGCTTGTGAACAAGCACCGCCGCGGTACCACCCCGCTTGCCGGCCAAGCCCCGCGAAGAACCGTGCCAACCACTCTTGTCAGATCGGTTCTACTGGGCGCCTTCGCGCTGTTCTTCCGAAGGCTCCCCGGTGATAGCGGATCACTGCCTGCGTTGTAATTCTACCCGCAACCCGATACGTTTTCTCCGCGTGGGAGCGCTCCCACCACATCGACTCGAAGAAGAGGACACCGTGACTGCGATCACGCGCCGCGACGCCCTCCGCCTCGGATTTGTCGGTGCTGCCGCCCTCACCCTGACCTCTTGCGAACCCGCCGGCACGATTGTTCCCACAGCGAGCTGGAGCCCGCCAACCGGCCCAATCAGCTTCCCCGCCGGATACACCTGGGGAGCCGCGACCTCCGCATTCCAGGTCGAAGGCTCGACGACCGCCGACGGGCGCGGCGTATCCATCTGGGACACCTTCGCGGCACAGCCCCGCCGCATCCGGGATGGTTCCACGGGCGACCCCGCGGCCGACCACTACCGTCGCTGGGAGTCCGACCTCGACCTCATGGCCGAACTCGGTCTCGGCGGGTACCGATTCTCCGTGGCGTGGCCGCGCGTGCAGCCGGTAGGCTCCGGCGCCGTGAACCCGACCGGGGTTGCCTTCTACCGCGGCCTCGTCGACGGGCTCGTGCGGCGCGGCATCCGCCCGGCAATCACGCTGTATCACTGGGATCTCCCGCAACCGCTTCAGGATGCCGGCGGGTGGTCGAACCGCGACACGGCCTACCGATTCGCAGACTTTGCACGCATCATGTTCGACGCGCTCGGCGACATCGACGCCGACTGGTTCACGATAAACGAGCCCAAGACGACCGCCATGGTCGGCTACCGCTGGGGTACGCATGCTCCGGGCGTGACCGACGTGAACCGAGCAGTCGCCGCCGTGCATCACCAGTTGCTCGCGCACGGCCTGGCGGTGCAGCAGTTCCGCGAGTCCGGGGCGAAGGGACGCATCGGCATCGCGCTCAACCTCATGCCGGTCTATCCCACCGACGACACCGCGGCCAAAGCTGCTGTGCGGGTGGATGCCACCGAGAATCGCCTGTACCTCGATCCCGTGCTGCTCGGCCGATACCCGACCGACGCGATCGGTAGCCAGGGCGGCATGATCCCCGCCGACCCTGCGAGATTCACGGCGCTGGTGCTGGATGGCGACCTCGCGACGATCTCCGCGCCGATCGACCTCCTGGGCGTGCAGTACTACGGGGCAACAGGGGTCAAGCCGGCGGCGACGAGGTTGGCATGTTTCCGACCTCGTACGCGACCTGGCAGCAGATCTACCCCGAAGGCCTTTATGACCTGCTCACTCGGCTTCGCGATGACTACCCGGCCATCCCGCTGGTGATCACCGAGAATGGGATGCCAGACAGCTCGCCCGCGCTGACCACCGACGACGAGTACCGCGTGAGCTTTCTCCGCGACCACTTCGTGCAGGCC
>JBDUDZ010000247.1:0-3389 GCA_040002635.1 Rhodoglobus sp. | reverse complement strand
GTAACGCCGAAAGAGGCGAGCTCTGACTCGAGCCAGTATCGCGACGGCGTGCCGAGGTACGCGTTCCAGTTGCTCGAGAAGAGCCGCCAGGTCTCGCGGGGCGCGGCTGCCGACCCGCCCGGGGTTGAGCCGCCCGTTGAGCTACCGACACCGAGGTCGGCGAGGTCGACTCCGAGCGAGTGCAGCACGCGGGTCACGTAGTGATCGGGGGTGATGAGCAGGCTGGCGGCATCGGTAAACGGCTCATCCGCGAGCAGCATTGCAGCATCGACGTGACCGTGCGGGGAGAAGATCGGCGCCGCAGCAACCGAGGCGTGCAGCTCGCGGGCGATGTCGCGGGTGGCGGGATCAGCCGGAAACAACCGATCGGGATGCGGCGCAAGTGGCTCAGCCATGATTTTGAGCCTAGCGTGGGCATCATGGCCCGCCCGGATCGCGAATCGCTCGACGCTCCGGCGGCACCCATCCGGATAGTGCACCTCGGGCTTGGCGCCTTCCACCGTGCTCACGAAGCCTGGTACACGCACCGCGCTAACGCGTTGGGTGGGCAGCAGTGGGGCATCTCGGCGTTTACCGGTCGACGGCCGGACGAAGCCCTAAAGCTCGCCCCGCAAGACGGGCTCTACTTCCTCGTGACGCGCAGCGCAGACGGCGACACCGCCGAACTCGTCACCAGCATCTCGGCGGTTCATGACGGGGCGGTTCATGACGGGGCGGTGCATGAGGGGGTGGTGCATGAAGGGGTGGATGACGCGGCCTGGCTGGCCTGCTTCCGTGAGCCGAGTCTTGCCATCCTGAGCCTCACCATCACCGAGGCCGGCTACGCAGCGGATTCCACGGCCGCCGGCCGCATCGTGCGCGGGCTCGCCGCCCGCCGTGCGGCGGGTCTCGGCGGAATCACCATCCTCAGCTGCGACAACCTCGCGGGCAACGGAGCTATCACCCGCGCGATGGTGATCGGCGCCGCCGACCCAGGCCTCGCAGTCTGGATCAGCGACGAGGTAACTTTTCCGTCAACGATGGTCGACCGCATCACGCCCAAAACCACGCCCGATGACCTGGCGATCGTTGAGCGGTTGACCGGCCTCTCCGACGCCTCACCGGTGGTCGCCGAGCCCTTCAGCGACTGGGTGATCGAAGACGACTTCGCGCAGGGTTGCCCCGATTGGGCCGCGGTCGGCGCGCGGCTCGTCGACGACGTCACTGCCTACGAGCGGCGCAAACTGCTGCTGCTCAACGGCGGCCATAGCCTGCTCGCCTACGCCGGCTCGATTCTTGGTCACGAGACTGTTGCGCAGGCCAGCTCCGACCCGAAGTGCGTTGCGATGCTCGACAGCTGGTGGGACGAAGCCGCCCCCGCGCTGGCCTTTGACGAGGGCGAGCTCGCCGACTACCGGGCGAGCATTCTGCAGCGGTGGGCCAACCCGCGCATCAGGCACCAGCTGGCGCAGATCGCGACCGACGGAGCGCTGAAGCTTCCTGTGCGCATCGGCCCGGTGATCGAGCTGCACCGCGGCCGGGGCGAGCTGCCGGACGCCGCAATCGACATCCTCGCCGCCTGGCTCGTGCAGTTGCGCCGCGGGGCGGTCTCTGGCCTTGACACCGCATTCGCGGCAAACGCCGACCCGCACACCGTGATCGCCCAGGTCACGCCAGCACTTCGCGACGACGATGAACTTGTCGTCGCGCTCACCGACCGCACAACACGATGGGAAGAACTGCAATGAAGATCGAAGCCGCAGAGGTCATCGTCACCAGCCCCGATCGCAACTTCGTCACGCTGCGACTGACGACCGATGACGGTCTCGTCGGGCTCGGCGACGCCACGCTCAACGGTCGCGAACTCGCTGTCGTCAGCTACCTGCGCGACCACGTCGTGCCACTGCTGATCGGCATCGATGCCCACAAGATCGAAGACACCTGGCAGTTTCTCTACCGCAGTGCATACTGGCGGCGCGGGCCGGTCACGATGGCAGCGATCGCCGCCGTCGACATGGCGCTGTGGGACATCAAGGGCAAGGCGGCCGGGATGCCCGTCTACCAGCTGCTGGGCGGGGCATCCCGCACCGGCCTCCTCGCGTATGGTCACGCCTCTGGCCGTGACAACGAAGAGCTCTTCGACAGCGTGCGCAAGCACCAGGCCGAGGGCTACCAGGCGATTCGCGTGCAGGCCGCCGTGCCCGGCCTCAAAGCGATCTATGGCATCGCCTCCAATGCCACCTCCGCCGGCAACACGGGAGTGCGCTACGACCACGAGCCGGCCCAGCGCGGGGCACACCCGGCCGAAGAAGACTGGGACACCCGCTCGTATCTGCGCCACATCCCGACAGTGTTCGAGGCGGTGCGAGCCGAGTTCGGGCCGGAGATTCCGCTGCTGCACGACGGCCACCACCGCATGACGCCGATCCAGGCGGCCAAGCTTGGCAAGTCGCTCGAGCCCTACGACTTGTTTTGGCTCGAGGATGTCACGCCCGCCGAGAACCCCGAAGCGCTGCGGCTCGTGCGCCAGCACACCACAACTCCGCTGGCCATAGGCGAGATCTTCAACACTGTGTGGGACTTCCAGCAGATCATCCGCGAACAGCTCATCGACTATGTGCGCGGCGCGGTCACCCATATGGGCGGAATCAGCCCCCTGAAAAAGACGCTGGACTACGCGGCGCAGTACCAAATCAAGTCGGGGATGCACGGGCCCACCGACATCTCCCCCGTCGGCATGGCCGCCGCGATGCACCTCGGGCTTGCGATCCATAACTTCGGGATCCAGGAGTACATGAAGCACGGCGCGAAGACCGACTCGGTGTTCGAGCAGTCGTACACCTGGCAGAACGGAATGCTGCACCCGGGCGATAAGCCGGGCCTCGGGGTGGAGCTCAACGTCGACGAAGCGGGCAAATACCCCTACGAGCAGGCTTACCTGCCCTACAACCGGCTGGCCGACGGCACGGTGCACGACTGGTAGCCGATACCCTTTAGCCATGGCACAGGCAAACATTGGCGTTGTTGGACTAGCGGTTATGGGCAGCAATCTCGCCCGCAACCTCGCGAGCCGGGAGGGCAACACCGTTGCGGTCTACAACCGCACCTGGGCTCGCACCGAGACGCTGATCGACGAGCACCCCGAGGCGAACTTCGTCGCATCGAAGACCATCGAGGAGTTCGCGGCATCGCTGTCGAAGCCGCGCACCGCGCTCATCATGGTGCAGGCGGGCAAGGGCACCGACGCCGTCATCGACGAGCTCGTGGCAGTGTTCGAACCCGGCGACATCATCATCGACGGCGGCAATGCGCTGTTCACCGACACGATCCGCCGCGAGAAGGCAGTGCGCGAAAGCGGCATCAACTTCGTAGGCGCCGGCATCTCCGGCGGCGAAGAGGGTGCGCTGAAC
>JBDUDZ010000246.1:0-3396 GCA_040002635.1 Rhodoglobus sp. | reverse complement strand
GCCCTCGTCATTGACGTGCTCGCGGCGGACGGGTGACGGCACGACGAAGACCACCACGTCGGCCCCGACAGCGGTGATCGCAGAGCTCATCACGCGCGACACGTAATCCATGCTGCCGCCACACAGGCCGAGATTGACAGAGATCACCTCGCGTGAAAGGCAAGCTGCGAGGTCGCGAGCGAGCAGCGACGGGAAAGCGTCCTCTTCGGCCACACCAAGGCCAAAAACCTCACTCGCGCCCACGGTCAGCAGCGTGAGGGTGCCTGGGGGCTTCACGGGCGGCCAATCCTCGCCGCGGTAGCCGAGCCGATTGAAGCGGTAGCTCACGTCGCCCGGACCCAGGTTGGGGTGGGGCGCCTGCCGGTAGCGGACCTCGGTATCGGTTCCAAACCACGTGACCAACTGCCCCGCGGGCGTCAGGCCTGCGGAGGGGACGTGGTCGAGAGAAAGTACGAAAGGCGACGGCGTGCGGTCCGTCGGCATAGCTCAGAAGTGGGGGTAGATGAACGGATTCTCGTCCTTGCGCTGGAGCTTCTTCTTTCTCAGCACAGACGTCCGAAAGAAGCTGACGTAGTTTTGAATGACTCGGCGCAGCACGTTCATCTCAGAGACCTCCTAGTTGGTATTCATCCGCGTGCAGAGGCGACGCGGTAATGCAATGTACATTGGACTAACGAGTGAATGGTGTCGCCGCGGTCACTCGTTCAGGTGGAAAGCGTGGTGCCCTCTCCTTAGAGCACCGTGAATGAAGGACGGGTAGAGGTGGTCTGCTTGCTGTTTCCGCGGCAAGAATTCCGTCTCAGAGCGTTGCCTTTGCTCACACTGACTGCCGCATCGGCTGGCAGCGGGGTGGAGTAGCCAGGCGCATCGCGCACCACCGGGAGGGGCCATCACCATGTCAGGGGTTGAAGATAAGCAGCCAACAGAGGACGCCAACATCGGCTCCAACCGCCGCTTCGGCCTGGCGTGCTCTGTTCTGCTCCTGATCATCGGTCTGTGGCCTCTGACGGGACACGGCAGTGTTCGTTGGTGGGCAATGGCCATTGCCACCGCCTTCCTGGTGATGCTCCTGGCGATGCCGAAGATGCTGGAGCCGCTGAATCGCGTCGCGATGAAAATGGGTCGGCTGCTGGGCGGCCCGTTCGCATCGACATGTCTTGGCATCCTTTTCTGCCTGGTGCTTGTGCCGATGGGCCTGGGGATGCGCCTCTTCAGAAGAGATCCGTTGAAGCTCAATTGGGACAGCAACGCGGGCAGCTACTGGGTACACCGGGATCCGCCCGGCCCGTCGCGGGGCTCGCTCACAGACCCGTTCTGAGCGCGCTGCGCACCCCACAGTCCATCAACCGGCCGGCGAGGCAATCAGCCTATGCGCGTCATTGGAATATCGGCGTACTACCACGACAGCGCAGCAGCCTTGGTCGACAACGGCACGATCGTGGCCGCGGCTCAGGAAGAGCGCTTCAGCCGCAAGAAGCACGATGCGCGCTTCCCGGCGAATGCATTGGCCTACTGTCTGAGGCAAGGGGGCCTGAGGTTAGGCGACATCGACCAGATCGTCTTCTATGACAAGCCCTTCCTGAAGTTCGAGCGCCTGGTGCAGACCTATCTCGCCTTCGCACCGCGCGGCTTCCGCAGTTTTCGCCAATCCATTCCGCTGTGGCTGCGCGAAAAGCTCTTTCTGCGGGATCTGCTGGAAAGTGAACTTCGGCAGGGTGATGGGGGCGCGCAGTGGAACGGCTTGCTTAACTTCAGCGAGCACCATTTCAGCCACGCTGCCAGCGCCTACTACCCCTCGCCCTTCGACGAAGCTCTCGTGTTGACGATGGACGGCGTAGGGGAATGGGCCACCACATCGGCGGCACATGGCGCGGGCAACAAGCTGGAGATCTTCAAGGAGATCCACTTCCCGCACTCGCTGGGACTGCTGTACTCGGCCTTCACCTACTACACCGGGTTCAAGGTCAATTCAGGCGAGTACAAGGTCATGGGTCTGGCGCCATATGGCGTGCCCAGGTACGTCGACAAGATCTTCAAGCACCTGATCGACGTGAAGGAAGACGGCTCGTTCCGCTTGGACATGCGGTATTTCGGCTACTGCACCGGGCTGACGATGACGAACGACAAGTTCGCCGATCTTTTTGGCGGTCCCGCGCGCCAAGACACTGAACCGCTCACGCAGCGCCACATGGACTTGGCGGCCTCGCTACAGGCCGCCACCGAGCTAATAGTGCTTAAGCTCACTCGGTCACTGCGCAAAGAATCCGGAACGCGCAACCTGTGCCTGGCCGGTGGCGTCGCCTTGAATTGCGTTGCCAACGGCAAGGTGCTGCGCGACGGCGCCTTCGACCACATCTACGTTCAGCCTGCCGCGGGCGACGCGGGCGGCGCCCTGGGCGCAGCGCTCGTTGGCTACTACTTTCATGGCAACCAGCCGCGTACGGCAGGCCAGGACGCTATGTCGGGCGCCTACTTGGGGCCCTCTTTCGGCCAACTCGAGATCGAGACGCAGCTGAGAGCGGCGGGTGCCAGATTTGCAACGCTGGCCGACGATGAGGTCGTCGGCACCGCCGCCAGGGATCTGGCCCAGGGCAAGGCGTTGGGTTGGTTCCAGGGCCGCATGGAGTTTGGGCCGCGTGCTCTGGGCAACCGCTCGATCATCGGAGATCCGCGCTCGACCACCATGCAGAAGACCTTGAATCTCAAGGTGAAGTACCGCGAGAGTTTTCGCCCCTTCGCGCCGTCCGTTCTTCGCGAGCGGCTGGCCGACTGGTTCGAACTCGATGTGGACAGCCCCTACATGCTGCTGGTGGCTGATGTAAAGAAGGAGCGTTGGCTGGAATTGACCGATGCACAGCAGCGGCTGTTCGGCATCGACACGCTCAACGTTCCGCGCTCCGACATCCCAGCTGTCACCCATGTCGACTATTCAGCGCGCAGTCAGACCGTTCGCAAGGAGGTCAACCCGCGCTACCACGCGTTGCTGTCGGCCTTCGAGGAGTTAACCGGCTGCCCGGTGCTGGTTAACACCAGCTTCAATGTGCGCGGTGAACCCATCGTCAGTACCCCGGAAGAGGCTTTCCGGTGTTTCATGGGCACCGAGCTGGACATCCTGGCAGTAGGCAATTGCTATCTGCGCAAGGAAGACCAGAACCAGAACCTGAAGCAAAACTACGAAACCGCCTTCGAGCTGGATTGACAGGCCGATTGACGCTTCACGCCCATTGCCTTGAGGTTAGCGTCGAATGCTGAGCGTCCGCTTTGCGGATGGTTTGGGGCTGCGAAAGAAGTTCGGGTATGGGTCGAACTGCGCCGGTCTACTCCGGTGGCGGCTGCCTGAGAGCCGAAATCGAAAAACGGGGCACGCCGAAAGCTGACTGATGCGATCAGCCGTCC
>JBDUDZ010000245.1:0-3418 GCA_040002635.1 Rhodoglobus sp. | reverse complement strand
CGTCGGCTGCCGAAACGGGGCGCAACATGCTACGAGAGCACATTGGACAAACAACCTTTGCGGGTCCTATACATCCACATGGTCGGCGCGTTCGGGGGCGCTTCGCGCAGCCTGTTCGAGGTGGTTCGTGCCTTTCCGCCCGGGGCAGTGCAGCCGATGTTCGTCACTCAACAGGGAAGCGTTAAGACGTTCTTCTCGCAACTCGGAGCTGTTGTGGAATCGAAGGGCCTGAGCCAGTTCGACAACACTCGCTACAGTCACTATCGGGGAACGCGGTGGGTCGTACTTCTGCGCGAGCTCGCATATCTGCCTCTTACGGCGTTTGCTCTGCGTCGCGCGCGCAGGCGATGGGGGACCGTCGACCTGATCCATCTCAACGAATTCACCGGGCTCATCCCGTTGTGGATAGCTCGCCGCCTTTTCCAAGCCCCGTCGGTGGTGCACGTGCGCTCGCTGGCCTACAACGAGCCACGCTCGGCAAGGACCCGCTGGATTGACCGCCTCCTGCGCAAAGCCGACGCTGTCATCGCGATCGACGAGAACGTGCGTGAAAGCCTACCCGCCGACCTCGGAGTGCAGGTCATCCATAACGTCTTCTCGCCGGCAGGGGTGACGGATCCCGATGAGTCCTTCGAGCGACGGCTCTCCACTCTTCGTCCTGAATCGTTCAAGGTGGGATTCGTGGGCAATCTCATGCGGGTCAAGGGCATCTACGAATTGATTGAGGCGGCGCGAATGACGGTCGAGCGCGGTCTCGATGTCGAGTTCATCATCGTTGGAGACGACCCCCACCCATCGAGCAGCGTCAAGGGTCGCCTGCTCAAGTTGCTCGGCCTCGACCAGAGCGCCAGACAGGAGATCGAGGCGGCACTCGATCAGCATGGCCTGAGGGGTCGCGTTCATCTTGTGGGGTTTACCAGCGACATCGCCCATGCCTACCGACGCATGGACGTGCTGTGTTTTCCCTCGCACTACGACGCACCCGGGCGTCCGATCTTCGAAGCGGCGTTCTTCGGCGTTCCGAGCATCGTCGCTTTGCGACACCCGCGTTCCGACACGCTGGTTGATGGGGAGACAGGTCTCGCGATCGAGCCACGCGACGCGCGAGGGCTCGCTGCGGCGATAGAGCGCCTGGCCTCCGATCCCGCCAGTGCCCGCAGGATGGGAGACGCCGCGCGGCAATTGGCGCACGAGAACTGCGACGCCGGCCGCAACGCGATGCAGTTGCTCGGGGTCTATCGCAGGATCGCACGGCGGTCGTGAAGATTTTCGTCATCACGGCGTCGCACAACAGCGCCAGAACCATCGGCGACACACTGCGCTCGGTCAATGCCCAGACGCATCCCGATATAGAGCACATTGTCGTGGACGGTGCCTCGACAGATGCGACGCTCGCCATCGTCGGCGCCGAAGGTTGCCGAGTCACCAAGTTGGTTTCCGAGCCCGATCTCGGCATCTACGACGCGATGAACAAGGGCCTGCGCCTGTGCACAGGCGACGTTGTCGGACTGATCAACTCGGACGACTTCTACGCATCTGAACGGGTTCTCGCGACGGTGGCGGCGGCTTTCGACGATGAACGAGTGGACGCCGTGTACGGCGACCTGTGCTACGTGCAGAAGAACGCCCCGTCGAGAATCGTTAGATATTGGCGATCGTCGGCATTCGAGCCCGGCTCGTTCGCTCGCGGATGGGCTCCGCCACACCCGACCCTCTACATTCGCCGGCCGCTCTACGAGCGCTTCGGCGGCTTCGACTTGAGCTACTCACTGGCGGCGGACGTCGAGCTGATGGCGAGGTTTTTCGAAGTCCATCGGATGCGCGCCCGCTACATTCCCGAGGTCCTGGTGACCATGCGCATGGGCGGAGCGACCAACAAGAGCCTCGCAAATGTATTGAAGCAGAACCAGGAGATCTGGAGAGCACTTCAGGCGCACCGGCTTGCGAGCTCCCTGGGCATCTATGTTCTGAACAAAGTCGCCGCGCGGAGCAGGCAGTTTTTCGTCCGGCCCCGCACCCAATGAAGCCGTCCGTTCTCGTCACCGGCGCCAGCGGGTTTGTCGGACGCGCGGTCGCAGGCAGGCTGAAGTCCGACGGTATCGAGGTGCGCCTCGCCGTTCGCAGCGGCACGGGAGGCCTGCCAGCAGGCTCGCTTGTCTTCGAGATCGGCGACATGGATGCATCCACTGACTGGCGCGCCGCCGTCAGCGGCGCTACGGCGGTGGTGCATTGCGCCGCACGCGTGCACCAGATACGCGACGAAGCGTCGGATTCCCTCGCCGAGTTTCGCAGGGTGAATCGCGACGGCACCGCAGCGCTCGCGGCGCAGGCTGCGAGCGCAGGCGTCGACCGGTTCGTCTTCATCAGCTCGATCAAGGTCCATGGCGAGAGCACGGCGCCCCACCATCCCTTTCGTGCTGCCGTGCCGCCTGTTCCGCTCGGTCCGTATGGGATCAGCAAATGGGAAGCGGAATTGGCACTTCGCCGGATCGAGTCCGAGACCGAGCTGCGGGTCGTCGCGCTTCGTCCGCCCCTGGTGTACGGCCCAGGCGTCAAGGCGAACTTTCGCAACATGATGCACGCGATCTGGCGTGGCTGGCCTCTTCCGCTAGGCGCCGTCCACAATCGCCGCAGCCTGGTGGCTCTCGACAACCTCGTCGATCTGATCGCGCTCGCCCTGCGTCACGAGGCGGCCCCCGGCAGAGCGTTTCTCGTCAGCGACGACGAAGACCTGTCGACGACAGATCTGCTTCGCCGGGTCGGCTCGTCGCTGGGCAGGCCTGCCCGGCTCTTGCCCGTCCCGAGCAGCTGGTTGCGGACCGCCGCCGCAATGGTTGGACGGCCCGGAACGGGACATCGGCTTTGCGACTCGCTCCAGGTGGACATTGACGAAACGCGAACCCTGCTCGGGTGGCGGCCAGTCATCCAAGTCGACGAGGCACTCGTCAAGACTGCGCAACACTTCCTAGCCGAGATGGCCAGACCAGTCTCGCGACAGGGCGACAATCGCGGCCGATGACGTTTTCCGCATTGATCGTTCTCCTGCTGCTCGGCGGCGCAGCGTCCTGGGCGCTGACGTCCTCGGTGCGCCGCTACGCCCTGCAGTCCGGCCTCGTCGATCGCCCCAACGCGCGCAGCTCGCACACCGTTGCCACGCCGCGCGGTGGCGGGGTCGCGATCGTCGTCTCCTACCTCGGGCTGGTCGCGGTGCTGCTCGCCTCGGGCTCGATGGACCTACGCCTGGGTGCCGCCCTGCTCGGCGCCGGAATCGTCGTGGCGGTGCTCGGCTTTCTCGACGACCGCGCCCCCCTGCGGGCGCGATGGCGCTTTCTCGGCCACCTCGCCGCCGCGGCCTGGGTGCTCTACTGGCTCGGCCCGCTGCCGCCGGTGCCGCTCTTCGGCGTCGTCGTCGACCTCG
>JBDUDZ010000244.1:0-3454 GCA_040002635.1 Rhodoglobus sp. | reverse complement strand
ACCCGGCCGGAGTATGAAAATTGTCAGATCTACATACCTAGGAGAGAGCCCAGAGGGCGACTCAACGGCCGGGTGCCACACCCGATTCTAACTGTCGACGTCGTAGTCCTCGGCAGTTGAAAACAGTCTCATCGCCACTAGCGATCCCCTCCCAGTTCCCGCGTTGGTCGTGCCCGTAGTTCACGGCGCTCGAGCTCACGCTTGAGGAAATCGCCCGCGCGAGGCGGCCAGTCACGACGGGGTCGCTGTCGTCGGTTCGGTTCAGTGCGTCGCCGACATTGACGGCGTCCTCGAGATCCTCGACCTGGACGCGCAGCTGCTGTGTCATGGTCCCACCAGCTTGCCGGTGGAAGCCAGCCGCAAGTGCGTTTCGCAGGCTTTGAGCGCGCCGGCGTAGGTCGACCATCCTGGCCAACTCCACGAGCACGTGCAGCTGGGTGTGTACGTGCGGCCGCGAGGTTCGACCTGGGCAACGTGAACGATGTCTGGCAGTTCGGCTGCGGTCATCATCGGGTGGCTCCGGTCGGCCAGCGGCGTGCAGCTCGCTGGCGGGTTCCCTGCTGGTACTTGGAGTTGGCCTCGTAGCAGGAGATCCCGCCCTCGGCGATCGCTGGGCAGTCCGTTTGGGAGCGGCAGTTGAATCGGCGGTAGCCGTTGCGGGTGCCGTGGGTGGCTGTGCTGTGGCTGCGGGGATTGAACGGTGCGACGGCGAGGATCCTCTTGGCCTTCTCCTTGTCGATACGCTTCGGGATCTCGCCATGGCGCGGGCCGCGGCCGCCGTCCGGGGTGAAGTCCTCGCGTCCATAGACCAGGGCGCGTAGGCCGGTCTTGCTGACGCCCGCTGCGCGCGCGATGGAGACGATCCCCATGCCGCGGCTGCGGAGGAAAGCGACGTGCTCGCGAGCTGGTTGCGCGTCGACCAGCGGCCGCTGCTCAGGCCTTCCAGCTGCGCGTCGCCGGCGCCGTTCCTCAGCCAGGGAGGCGTCTGCGCAGGTGATCCCGTCATCGTTGCCAGGGCAGCTGTCTCGATCGTGGCAGCCCATCTGGTATCCGGTGGGAGTGCCGTGTTTGATGGGTGGCCCGTTCCCGGCCCGTCGACTCGCTCGGTAGTCGCGGTAGTAGGTGGTGTATGCGGCCGCGCATGACGGACCGCCCTTGTCGAAGTTGGGGCATTCGGTCTCGCTCTGGCAACCGAGGCGGTAGCCCCACACCGAGCCGTGCACCGGTTCGCGTGCAGCGCGGGGGGTTTTGGGCGCTCTAGGTGGGTGCGTCTTCGGGCCGCGCTCGGTCGTCTTCGTGCTCATTAGGTTGACTTGTGCGCAGGTGGGGGAGTTGGGGCAGTCCGCGTCCCGCACGCATCCGCCTTCCCAGTACCCCGCGAGGGTGCCGTGCTCTGGTGCTCGCTTGGGTGGTTCGATGCCGGTCACGTGCGCGAGGTTGACCTGCGAGCAGCTGGGGTCTGCTGGGCAGTTGTCTTCTCGGAAGCATCCGCCTTCCCAGTAGCCGGCCAACGTGCCGTGTTCCGGTGCCGGCGCGGGTGCCGGCACCATGGGTGCGGCCGAGGCCACCTTCGCTCGAGGGGCCTTGGTTGCTTTAGGTCGCGCTGCTGGCCGAGCTTTCTCCCGCTGAGGTTGTGGGGTCTCTGGCCGGGCTGGTGTGCGGGGGATTACCAGAGCCGCGCGCGTGATGGGTTGGTCGACCGGCAGCCGGGACAGGTGCCAGTCGCTAGCTCGCGCGAGGGCAGCCTCCTTGCAGGTCAGATATGTCGCGGATCCGTGGTGGGCGCATCCGCCGGCGCTGCGGCAGCCTTGGGCAAAGCCGGCAGGGCTGCCGTGCGGGAAGTCGGCGGTGGTGACGACGTCGAGTGTGCTCATCGGGGTGCGCCGGTCTGGAGGTACTGGATGATCCACGCGATCGTCGCGGTGCGTCGCTCGTAACTCATCGCCCGCAGGACCTCGCGTACGGGGTCCAGCTGGAGCTTGAGGGGGTCGGCGCCCTCCTTGGCGATCCGCTGCTGCTCGCGGCGCTGGGCGGCCTCTACGACGGCTTCCTTCTCGGCGATGCTCCACTTGAGCAACCGGGGGTCATCGGTGAGGTTTCCGACCAGGCGCGGTGCGTGTTCTCCGCGGATCCAAAACGCTCCGTCGTCGTCGACGGTGATTTGGATTTGCGCGCCGATCGACACGGCCGGCATGAGGGTCTTGCGGAAACCTTCGAGCTTGCCTTCGGCGTTCGCGTAGAAGTAGGCCAGGGGGCCCTTGGTGGTTGCGCGCCTGCCGGCGTAGACGAGGATGCGGGTGTTGTCGCTCATATTCGGCTGCCTAGGCGAGGTTGATCTGGATGTGGAGTTGCAGGGCGGCGGCGATCGATCGCAGTCGGTAGGCGCGCTGTCCGTCGGCCGAGTAGCCAAAGATGTTGACGAAGGTGACCTGGCCCTCTTCCTCCCAGGCGATCGTGTGGATGTCGTTCGCGTCGAGGTACTGCCAGCCGTAGGTGCTGTCGTCGTGCTCGGCGCGTGAGCGGATCCACCGGTCGATGAGAGCGCCCAGTGGTCCATCGAGGTTGGATCGGGCGGAGACGGGCAGGTTGGGGATAGTGACGTCGACGGCGGAGATCCCGGTTCCTCCGATCAGGTCGGCTGCCTCGAGGTCGACGTCGGCAAAGAGATCGGTGTAGTCGGTGCCGTGTTCGTCTGTGACTTGGATCGACTGCAGGGGATACGACATAGCTCATGCTCCTTGGTATTTAGTAAATCTGACGTATATCAATATAGGGAACGTCGGGCGCGCTGTCAACCGGGTTGGGGCGCGCCTATCGGCAGGTCGCCAGGACTGCGGCGATCGCTGCGTGGTCAGAAGAGCTGAGGCTGAGCTCGTAGCTGGCGGCGATGTACGCGAACCGGGTCACGTATTCGCACTGCTGAGTTCTATTGGGCGGCAACCAGGACCCGGGGCCGTTATCCGACTTCGAGGCGTTCGTAGGCCCGTCCGTGGCCTGAAGGTTGATCGGGTCGTTGGCGAAGACCTCGCGAGCTTCTGGCGACCAGGTCGACGCACCGTGCTGCCACGCAAGGCTCAGCGCAAATACGTGGTCGATCGCGACGTCTTCGCTGGTGCCCTGCCCGCGGACGAAGGCAATCGTGATCCCGGTGTAGATGTCGTGAAGGGTTCCAGTGAGCACGAGGCAGTCGTGGGTGCCGGGCTTGAAAGTTTCGTTCTCGAGATCGCGGCGCAGGATGTCGTTGCGGGTATCGCAGCCGTTGCGGTCGACGTCGGCCCAGCGCTGTCCGAACTGGTCGCGGTCATAGGCGGTCGTCGCCCCCTGGTCATCGATGGGAATCTGCTCGAGCAGCTGCGCGGCCGCGGTGACGTCAACGTGCAGGGCACCGTCGACGTCGTCGACCAGGCCCGCCGCCTCGAGCGTGGTCGCAACCTGAGACTCGATGCCTGCCGGC
>JBDUDZ010000243.1:0-3460 GCA_040002635.1 Rhodoglobus sp. | reverse complement strand
CCACGGTGAGGCCCTTGGACTCGCCGTAGATCGCGGCATCCTGGTTCCAGATGCCCAGCTGCACCCACACAGTCTTCGCCCCGATCGCGACCACGTCGTCGATTACCGAGGGGATGTCGCTGCCCTTACGGAACACGTCGACGATGTCGGGCACCTCAGGCAGGTCAGCGAGAGACTTGTACGACTTCTGGCCGAGGATCTCGTCGACCATCGGGTTCACGAAATACACCCGGTAGTCGCTGGACTGCAGCAGGTAGGTGGCGACGAAGTAGCTCGAGCGCGCAGAGTTCGGCGAGGCGCCTACGATCGCTATCGACTTCGCATTGCGCAGGATCGCGAGGCGCTCTTTGGCGCTCGGGCCAATCCAGGTGCGCTGCGACTTGAGAAGCTTCGCGAGCGGAGAGTCGGCGGGCAGTTCGCACGTGAGCCCGTTCGCGAGTTGGCTTGTGACAGTGTCTTCGGTTGTGGTGCTCATGTCACTCCTTGGTCGCCGCTGCGAGGGCCTGGTCAAGGTCATCAACTATGTCTTCCGGGTCTTCTATTCCCACACTGATGCGCACAACACCCGGCAGTACGCCCGCGTCGATGAGCTGCTGCTCGCTGAGCTGTGCGTGGGTGGTCGACGCCGGATGAATCACCAGCGTCTTAGCATCACCGATGTTTGCGAGGTGGCTGGCCAGGTTCACCGACTCGATGAACTTCTGGCCGACGGCCCTGCCGCCCTTTACTTCGAACGAGAACACCGAACCCGGCCCCTTGGGCAGGTACTTGAGCGCTCGGTCGTGGTGCGGGTGTTCAGCAAGCCCAGCCCAGTACACCTTCTCAATGCGCGGGTCAGCATCGAGCCATTCCGCGACGATCTTCGCGTTGTCGACGTGGGCCTGCATCCTGAAGGGGAGGGTCTCGACGCCGGTCGCGAGCAGCCAGGCGGAGTGTGGGGCGAGCGTCGGGCCGATGTCGCGCAGCTGCTCGGCCCGCAGGCGGGTGAGGAAGGCGTATTCGCCAAAGTTGCCGTGCCAGTTCAGCCCGCCATAGGAGGCAACCGGCTCGTCGAAGAGTGGGAAGTGTTCGTTGGCCCAGTGGAAGCGGCCAGACTCGACGACGACGCCGCCGAGAGTTGTGCCGGCGCCGCCGAGGAACTTGGTCGCCGAGTGGATCACCACGTCGGCACCCCACTCGATCGGGCGGTTCAGGTACGGGGTCGCGATAGTCGAGTCGACGATCAGCGGGATGTGGTGCGCGTGCGCCACCTCGGCCAGGCCCTCGATGTCGGCGATCTCGCCGGACGGGTTCGCGATGCTCTCGACGAAGATGAGCTTCGTCTTATCCGTGATCGCGGCGGCATAGTCGGCGGGGTCGGAGGAGCGCACAAAGGTCGTGTCGACGCCGAAACGGCGCAGCGTGACATCCAGCTGGGTCACCGAACCGCCATAGAGGTTTGCCGAGGCGACGATGTGGTCGCCCGCTCCGGTGAGCGAGGCGAAGGTGATGAACTGGGCGCTCAGTCCGCTGGCGGTGGCAACGGCCCCGAGGCCGCCCTCGAGGGATGCCACGCGCTCCTCGAAACTTGCGACAGTCGGGTTGGCCAGCCGGGAGTAGATGTTGCCGTACTTCTGCAGTGCAAAGCGGGCTGCGGCATCCGCGGTGTCATCAAAGACGAACGCGCTGGTCTGGTAAATGGGTAGAGCGCGAGCGCCGGTCACCGCATCGGGAATGTTGCCTGCGTGGATCGCGCGCGTGCGAAACCCATAGTCTCTGTCGGAACTGCCACGATCTGCCATGCAATCAGGCTACCCAACGGCATGCACTGCCCAAGACGCACTGCGTAACGCAGAGTCGTTCAGCGCGAGGGTAACTCAGCGGTTACTCAGCGCCAGGTCGGCACCCACCAGTGGGCGGCGAGATACGTGAAGTCGATCTGGACGCCCGCCCACAGCGGCCAGAAGAAAGCGCTCACCACTACCGCGATGCCCAGGTAAATAGCGACGATCCGCACCCCACTCACGCGTTTCCAGCGCGGATCGTGTGGGCTGCCGAGGATGAGCCCGATCACGAAGGTGAGGGCCAGCAGCATGTAGGGCTCGAAGGCGATCGTGTAGAACTGGAACACTGTGCGGTTCAGGTAGAGCAGCCAGGGGAGGTAGCCCGCGGCCATGCCTGCGAGGATCAGCCCGACCCGCCACTCGCGGTAGCGCACCAAGCGGTAAACGAGATAGAGGACAGCTGCCGTGGCAGCCCACCAGATCACCGGATTGGCAATGCCCGTGATCGACGTGCCGCACTGATCAAACCCGCAACCGTTCTTACCCGCGATGTCGCCCTGGTAGTACATGCTCGTCGGCCGCACCATCAGCAGCCAGGTCAACGGGTTGGCTTGATAGGAGTGTGGCCGCATCTCGCTGATGTTGTAGGCGTAAACGGCTGCCTCGAAATGCCAGAAACTCTGGATGGTGTGCGGCACCCAGGCCAGCGCTCCCGTCCAGGCGTTACCGGGCAGGGCATCCGCCCAGTATCGGTTGTAGCCGTTCGTGGAGAGGAACCAGCCCGTCCAGGTCGCAAGGTAACCCGCGAGGGCGATGGGCACCGTCACGAGGAACGTGACAGGACCTTGCTTGAGGATCGTGCCCGAAAGCCAGAACGGGATGCCAGCCCGCCGCCGCGCGACAGCGTCGACCACGAGCGTGTAGACCGCGAACGCCGCGAGGAAGTAGAGGCCACTCCACTTGACCCCGGCGGTCAGCCCGAAAGCGAGGCCCGCGAGGATGAGCCACGGGCGCCACCACAGTGCTGGCCCCCAGTCGATGCCGCGTTTGGCATCCTCGCGGCTGGCCATCCACAGGCCGAGCCGTTCAGACGACCAGCGCCGGTCGAGCAGCACGGCCCCGAACCCGAGCAGCGCGAAGAACATCACCGAGTTGTCGAGCAGCGCGACCCGGCTCATGACTATCGCGTTGCCCTCGATGGCCAGCAGCAACCCGGCGATGGTCGCCAGCAGCATCGACTTGAACAGGTGGCGCGCGATGAGCATCAGCAACACCACGGCGAGGATGCCCACGACTGCCGTCGAGATTCGCCAGCCGACCGGGTTGTTTGCGCCGAATACCTGCATGCCCAAGCCGATGATCCACTTGCCCAGCGGCGGGTGCACAACGAACGACGGGTCGGTGAAGTACCCGTTCACCTGTCCCGAGTTGAATACTGGATCAGCCTCGGCCGGCCACTGGGCTTCGTAGCCGAGGTTCCAGAGTGTCCAGGCATCCTTCACGTAGAAGGTCTCGTCGAAGACGAGTGCTTTGGGGCTGCCGAGGTTCCAGAGCCGCGTCACCGCGGCGATGACGATGACGAGGGCGGGGGCGAGCCAGCGCAGCACACGGGTGTCTTCCGGCGCGAGCCGGGCCCACCAGTCGTCGATTCGCGAACCGCTGAGCTGCACATCCTCGTCGAACTCGTTGTACGGGTC
>JBDUDZ010000242.1:0-3460 GCA_040002635.1 Rhodoglobus sp. | reverse complement strand
TCGTCGGCTCATCGAGAATGTAGAGCGATGCCCGCCGCGCGAACGCCGCGATCAGGGCGACCTTCTGCCGGTTGCCCTTCGAGTAGCTGCCGGCCTTCTTGCGTGGGTCGAGCTCGAAGTCGTTGAGCAGCCGGGATCGCAGCGCGGCGTCGGCCCCGCCGTACAGCCCCGTGAGCAGGTCGATGGTTTCGCCACCGGACAAGTTCGGCCAGAGGTTCACGTCGCCCGGAACGTACGCGAGGTCGCGATGGATGGCGACCGAGTCGGTCCACGGGTTCTTGCCGAACACCGTGACGTTTCCGCTGCTGGCCCGCATGAGACCGAGCAGGATTCGAATAGTCGTCGACTTCCCCGCGCCGTTGGGCCCGAGGAAGCCATGCACCTCCCCGACGTCAACGCTGAGGTCCAGCCCATCAAGTGCGCGCACCCTGCCGAATGTCTTCACGAGGCCCGTGGCCTCGACTGCGGTCGTCATGACCACGAACTTACGCCTTATTCACACAATTGTGAATACTATGAATTCGAGTGAGCCGTCGTGTTACCTATCCGCAGTTCGCTGCGAAACGCAACAGGCTCCGGATGCCCGCCCTCAAGCAGCGCGATGGCGGCGCGGCCAGCGGCGCTGCCCTTCTCGACGGCAGGCTGCACGAGCGTCGTGAGCTCATACGGCGCGAGCCCCTCGAGCCGCGCCCCGTCAAACCCCAACACGCTCAGTTCGCCCGGCACTGCGATGCCCAGTTCTTCAGCCGCGCGGATGACACCGGCGGCCAGCAGATCGCTCTGGGCGATGATCGCGGTCGGCCGGTCGGCGGCCTCAAGCAGCGTGCGCCCGGCGATCACCCCTTCCTCAACGAATGAGCCGGCGGACACCACCCCCGGCGCGTCAGGGTAGACATCGTGGGCACCGAGGATGCGCTGGCGGGCGGTGTGGGCGCTGCTGGCGGCCGTGCGCTCCGGTGTGATCGGCCCGCGCGCGTGGGATCCCTCAAGGGGCAGTGACACTATTGCGACGTTCTTGTGGCCGAGCGACTTGAGGTGGCGGGCGCCTCGAGCCGTGGCATCCCGGTTGTCAAGGTCAATGGGGAACACATCGGGCATCGCCTCGGCCTCGACAGCGATGACCGGGATGCCGCGCTGGCGGAACACGGTGACCGAGCGATCGAGTTCTGTGCTGCAACCGACCAGGATCACCGCGTCCATCGGGGCGAGCGAGATGTCGGATCCACCCTCACCCGTGTCGGTGAGTAGCAGCATGGCGAGCCCAGCACTGCCGAGCTCATCGGCGATGCCATCGAGCAAGGCGATGTTCATTGGGTCGCGGAAGGCGTCACGCAGCCGATCGTCAATGACGACCCCGATGATGCCTGACCTGCCGCGTCGCAGCGACTGGGCCCGCGGGTCGGGGCCGGCGTAGTTGAGGCTCTCTGCGGCGGCAAGCACCTTCGCGCGGGTGGCATCGGAGACGGGCCCTGCGCCGCTGAAAGCGAGGGAAGCGGTTGATGCCGAAACGCCGGCCAGAGCGGCGACCGCGGCAAGGTTCGGCCGCGGGGGCGTGCCGTCGCTTGCCTCCGTACTCATGGTTTGGTAGCTTAGTCGAATCGAATCGATCGAATCGATTCGATTCGCCGCAGGGCCCCGCCTACCACCCCCAGGAACTCCATGTCGCAGTTGATTGCCCCCTCCGCCGGTTCACTCACCCGCGCCCAAATCCTCGCCTGGCGCAACGCCGTATTCGTCATCTTCGCAATGCTTGGGCTCGCGATCGCCAGCTGGGTCGCTCGACTTCCTGCAGCACGCGATGCGATGCACCTCGAGCCCGCGCAGGTGGGTCTGCTCGTTTTCGGCATCGCCGCGGGGTCGATAATCGGCCTGTTGGCGTCGAGCCATGTGGTCGCTCGTCTCGGGGCAATCCGCACCATGAGGCTCGGGGTCGTGGTTCTCGCTGTCGGTCTTGCTGTGGCCGGAATCGGCGCGACCGTCGGCCCCAGCTTCCCCGTTTCGTTCGTGGGGCTACTCGTCTTTGGCGCAGCTACCGGCATAACCGATGTGGCGATGAATGTGTCCGGTGCCGCAAACGAGCGCGTGCTCGGCCGGGCGATCATGCCCGTCTTTCACGCGTTCTTCAGCTTTGGCACGATGCTCGGCGCCGGCCTTGGTGCTCTGGCCGAGCTCGTCCACCTGCCGATTGCCATCCATCTCGGCGCGATCGGCGCGGTAATGATTATCGGCATGCTGCTTGCCGTTCCTTTTTTGCAGCCCGAACAGGTCAACGACCTCGACGGCGAGCCGGTCGCCGAGGATGACCACTCGAAGACCTGGCGCGGCCGACTGGGCATTTGGAAAGACCCGCGCACCCTGTTGATCGGGGTGCTCGTCCTCGCCGCTGCATTCGCCGAAGGCTCCGCCAACGATTGGCTGGCTATTGCGTCAGTCGACGGTCATGGCGTGAGCAACGCAACTGGCGCGCTCGTATTCGGGATTTTCGTCACGGCAATGACTGCCGGTCGCCTCGGCGGAGTCTTCCTGCTCGACAGGTTCGGACGGGTGATCGTGCTGCGCGCCAGTTTCGTGCTCGCCGCAGTTGGCCTGCTCATATTCATCTTCGTTCCCGTGGTTCCCATCGCAATTGCGGGGGCGGTCTTGTGGGGGCTTGGGGCAGCTCTCGGCTTCCCCATCGGGATGTCGGCAGCCGCCGATGACCCCAAGACCGCAGTCGCTCGAGTGAGTGCCGTCGCCACGATCGGCTACTTCGCTTTCCTCGTTGGCCCGCCCGTCATCGGGCTGCTCGGGCAGCACTTCGGCGTGATCTATTCCCTCGTCGTGGTGCTCGTGTTGACTGCTGTCGGCGCGTTCGTTGCCGGGGCCGCCCGCGAGCCCGCGAAAGCCACGGCACGAGTCTTCGATAACTTCGACGACCCGCAGTTGCCGGGATGAGCGACCGGGCCGTTGCAGGCCGGGGCGCCGTCTTCCTCCTCTTTGCAAGCAACGGCTTAGCAGTGTCGGCATGGGCGTCCAGGGCTCCCGCGATCGCCGACGGTCTGCACATCGGCATTGGGCAGATGGGCGCCCTGATTACCGGGCTGCCGATGGGGTCGATAGTGGCGATCCTGCTGTCAAGCCACATCATCCATCTGCTGGGCGGGAGGGTCTCCGCTCGTATCGCCATCTCCGGGCAGGCGGCAGGGCTCGTCACGATCGGCTTGGGTTCGGGATTGGTTGGCAACTACGGGTTGACCTTTGTCGGGTTCATCCTCTTCGGGCTGGCGAACTCGCTGAACGGAGTCGTCATCAACGTTGCGGCGGCGGAGATCGACCGCGGTTCGACGCGCACGCTGATGCCGCTGTTCCACGCGACCTTCAGCGCTGGCGCCTTCGTCGGCGCGGGCGTCGGGTCCCTTGTGACTCTGGCGGGAGTCCCCGTGCCGATCCACCTGGCCGTTGCCGCGGCGGCGCTTCTGCT
>JBDUDZ010000241.1:0-3470 GCA_040002635.1 Rhodoglobus sp. | reverse complement strand
TCCCGGCTCGTCGCGGACTCGATGATGCCCACGGCCAGGGCGGAGCGTTCGCGCACCCAGCCGAAGAATTCGTGCACCTTGTCGCTGGAGACTTTGCGGGGCATCCGGGCGCGGGTGGTGTTGAGGCACTCCCACAGCTCGGTCGACACGATCTCGCGGGCGCGGCGGGCGTTCTCGCGAGCGGCGCCCAGCGAATAGGCGATGGATGCCGGCTCAGAGCGATCGACCGCGAGAATCGACAGGATGTCCTGGCGGCTGAGCACAGTGTCATCCGGGGCCTCGGCGCCCATGACGCTCAGCAGTGACCGGCAGGCGAGGTCTTCTTCGATCCACGGGTCCTCGAGCAGAAGCTGCAGGTGCACGTCGAGGATGCGCGCCGTGCCGTCGGAGCGCTCGATGTAGCGGCCGATCCAGAACAGGCTCTCGGCGATGCGGCTCAGCATTTTTCCTCCTGTGCCGCCGCGCCTGCGGCGCAGAATGCGATCCGCTCGGGGCTCTCGAATAGCCGCATGGCAGAACTCTGTTGCTGTTGCTGCTCCTGCTGGCCGTGGCCGAGCGGGCGGTCTTTCGGGCCGTGGTCGCGTGAAGACTTGAGCATCTCTGGCGTGATCGTGGAAATCGATTCGGTGGCGGCCGCCTGGCCGGCAACCAGCCCCTGGATGCTGTGGCGTGAGACCAGCAGCGGGTCTTGCCCGACGACCCAGGTGTCTTTCGAGCCGCCACCCTGCGAGCTGTTCACGACGAGCTCGCCTTCGGGCAGCGCAACACGCGTCAGGCCACCCGGAAGCACCCAGATGTCTTTGCCGTCGTTCACCGCGAACGGACGCAGGTCGGCGTGCCGTGGACGCATCCCGTCGTCGACGAGCGTCGGGATGGTGGACAGCTGCACGACCGGCTGGGCGATCCAGCCGCGCGGGTCGCTGAGTAGGCGCACCTTCAGCTCGGCGAGCTCGTCTTTCGTGGCGGCCGGGCCGATCACCAGGCCTTTGCCCCCGGAGCCGTCCACCGGCTTGATCACCAACTCATCCAACCGGTCAAGGACCTCCTCGAGCTGCCCCGGATCCTCGAGGCGCCACGTGTGCACATTGGGCAGGATCTGGTCCTCGCCCAGATAGTAACGGGTGAGCTCGGGCAGGTAGGTGTAGACGAGCTTGTCATCGGCGACGCCATTGCCGACTGCGTTCGCGATTGTTACATTGCCGAGGCGCGCGGCGAGCAGCAAGCCGGGGCTGCCGAGCATCGAGTCGGCGCGGAACTGCAGCGGATCGAGGAACTCGTCGTCGACGCGGCGATAGATCACGTCGACGCGGGTCGGACCTGCGGTTGTGCGCATCCAGACCTTTCCGCCGGAGCAGAACAGGTCACGGCCCTCGACCAGCTCGACGCCCATCAGGCGGGCAAGGAGCGTGTGCTCGAAGTAGGCGGAATTGAACACACCGGGGGTGAGCACGACGACGTTCGGCTCTTCGACCCCGGCCGGGGCCGCGGCGCGCAACGCATCGAGGAGCTTGTGCGGGTAGTCGCCGACCGGGCGCACCCGCATCGAGACGAAGAGTTCGGGAAGCGTCTGCGCCATCACGCGGCGATTCGAGATGACGTAGCTCACGCCGCTCGGCACCCGCACGTTGTCTTCGAGCACGCGCCAGGCGCCGTTTTCATCGCGAATGAGGTCGATGCCCGAAACCTGGATCCGCACGCCGTTCGCCGGCTCGATTCCGGCCGCCTCGCGGTGGAAGTGGCTCGAGCTCGTGACGAGCCGGGCCGGGATGACGCCGTCTTTCACCGCGTTCTGTGGCCCGTAGATGTCGGCGAGGAACGCCTCGAGCGCACGCACCCGCTGCTTGATGCCCGCCTCGACCTGCACCCACTCGGCCTGGTCGATCACGCGCGGCACCGCATCTAGGGGGAACGGTCGCTCCTCGCCGGCGAAGTCGAAGGTCACGCCTTGCGCGAGGTAAGAACTGGCCAGTGCATCGGTGCGGCCGCGCAGTTCCTCCTGGGTCATCTGGGCGAGAGCGGCGTGAATCTCCTTGTACGACGCGCGTGCCGCACCCGGCTTGGCGAACATCTCATCCCACGCGGGCGTGCCTGTGCTCTTGGTGGCAGTGGCACCGTAACCGTCGAACAGGTCAGCCATATCTTGATCGTAGGCCCGGGATGTTGCGGCGGTGTTTCGAAGTCGCCGGCGCTACATCGCCTCGAGAACGAACACCTGGATCTGCCGATCTGTCTTCGTCTGGTACGTGGCGTAGTCGGGCCAGGTCTCGACAGCGCGGTCCCACCACAGCGAGCGCTCCTCGCCAGTCACCTCGCGAGCAAGGTAGTCGCGATGTGTCGCGCCATCCTGGAGCTCTACGTGTGGATTGGCTAGCACGTTGTAGTACCAAACCGGCGGCTTCGGCGCCCCTCCGAGGGATGCCACGGCGGCGTAGTCGCCGTCGTGCTCGACCCTCATGAGTGCAGTCTTGCGCAGGTTACCCGTCTTAGCGCCCACCGTGGTCAGGACGATGATCGGGCGGCCGCGCAGCAGGCCACCCTCCCGACCCTCAGTCGCTTCGTACAACTCGGTCTGCTTGCGCGACCACTCAGACGTGCTCGGTTCGTACTCACCAATTAGGGGCATGGCTAAATTGTCCCACCGCCGCGGGCATGCCGCCCGATACTGTTGCCGCATGGCGATCGACCCGCACGCGACCTGTCTGGGCTGCGGGCATCCGATGTCGGATCATCTCGGCCCGAACGGCGAGCTCATCGGCATTCCGGTAGAGACTCCTGGTGCTGATCCTGCTACCTGTTTCGCGGGACAGACCGAGCAGCAGCGGCTGTGGGATCTGCACGATCGCGGCTACATGGACGACGCGGAGTACGCCGCCGCCCTCGCGGAAATCGAACAGTCCCAGCCGCGCTAACGCGAATAGTCGGCGTGGTGCAATTGTTAGACAATCTGCTAGATTGCTAGACAATCCACCAACGACGCGAGGAGCTGGGATGTCGATCGAGCAAGCCGCAGTGCTCCCCGAATCGATAGTCGGCAGGCTTCGGGCGAGCATCATCTCTCAGGTGGACGCTCCGGGTTCGACGATCACCGAAGCCGCGGTAGCCCTGCGCTTCGGCGTCGCGCGCCCCACCGCGAGGCTTGCGATCGAGCGACTCGTCGCCGACGGGTTGCTGCGACGGGAGGCGCACCAGGCGGCGCGCGTCCCTGAACTCAGCCGGAATGACATCGTCGACCTCTACGCAAACCGCGCGATCATCGAGTCGGCCGCGATCGCGGCGCTGCGCTCCATCCCGGCGGAGGCGCTCGTGGCGCACCGCGACATCCTCGCCGGCGACGACTTCGCCGAACACGACATCCTCTTCCACCGCGCACTCGTCGCCGGGCAGCGAAGCCCCCGGCTCGCGCGAATGCACGAGTTGCTCATGGGCGAGATCGAGCTGTGCATCGGGCAGGTGCAGGCCGCGCAGCTGCT
>JBDUDZ010000240.1:0-3472 GCA_040002635.1 Rhodoglobus sp. | reverse complement strand
TCGCGGACTTCGGCGAGCAGCGCGTCATCCACCGGGCCATCGACGGTGAGCTCGAAACGTTTGCCGATGCGCACGGCACCGAATTTGGACTTGCCCAGACGGGCGAGGGCACCGACCACGGCCTTGCCCTGCGGGTCGAGAATTTCGGCCTTGGGCATGACCTCGACGACGATTGTTGGCATGATCCCAGTCTACGGGAGGCGGATCCGGTGGTCTGCGCGGGCAGCTGTTGCCTCGATCAGGAGTGCGTTGGACTCGTCGGGGCCGAGGGCCCAAGCGCGGGCATCCGTGGGGCTCTTGCCGAAGCGCTCGTGCCGCTTGATGAGCCGTTCGAGCCGGATGCCCCGCTCCACCTCCACGAAGAAGGTGGCGTCGAACAGCGGCGCGGCCGCCTCCCACCCGCCGGAGTCGAGCAGCAGGTAGTTGCCCTCGACGATCACCACCGGCGCATCGACGCGCAGGGAGCCGGGCACCGCCTCCTCCACCTCGCGGTCGAAGCCTGGCGCGGTGACAGCCTCGCCGGCTCGCAGCGCGCGGAGCACCGCGAGGAAGCCATCGACGTCGAAGGTGTCGGGCGCGCCCATCCGGTCGCGGCGGCCGAGGCGGCGCAGTTCGGCCTGCGGCAGATGAAACCCGTCCATCGGCAGCAGCGCGGCGTCGGGCAGCCGAGCGACGAGCGCCTCCGCGATTGTGGACTTGCCGGCTCCGGGCGAGCCCACGATGGCGACAAGCACTCTGCCAGAGGATGGCAGGTTGTCAACGACATCCGCTACCGATTGCACCGATCGCAGCCCAGCCATCAACACGCCCCAACCTGTTCGCCCTTGCGGTGCGATCCAGGATTTCCTGCGCCTGCCGCCCCGGATCGAGCAGCCCTCTTTCGAGAAGAGACTGGTCGGATCAAGTGAAACTAGGGCTTGATAAATGCCTCGTCCGCGATGATACCGGGACGGACCCGCACAAGAGCCGTCTGGCCGTCTGGCACCAAGAAAGCCACGGAGCCTGTGGCAGATCCACCCTTAAACATCTCTGCCAAGCCCATGCTGTCGTCAAGAATTACCAAGTGGTCGAAGCTGTTGACCACGTTTCCGCTGCTTGTGACAAGGGACACCGCGACAGAAGCGGCGTAGGACGAATCGGCTCCCGTATAGGTGACTGTGTAGTTGACCAATTCGTAGTGATTTCCAGCGGCCGGCGCCTCATTGAAGCTATTCGCTAGAACGATCGCGTTTCCATCCGTGTTGTACGAGTTGACGACAGCAGTCCAATCCTTACCGGTAATGGTGGATCCGACCGCCGCGGGATTGTCGCGGGTTCCAACCTTCGAAGTCGAGGAATCGGAGGCTGATGTTGAGCTTCCGGATGATCCGACCACTGTCGTACCGCCCCCAAATGCATCGCTAAAAGACGACGCAGCAACAGCGAAGAAGACGATGAAACCCACAATCGTTCCCACTACTGAGATGATCAAGCCCGCTACCCCGAACCCCTTGCCAACACCCCTCATGAAAAGGGAAACGATAGCGAGGATGAACGCTATCGGCAGCAGGATCCATCCGAGTATGAGTGCGCCCGGAATGCATGCGAAGACGAAGCCGACGATGGATACGATCAGCGAGATAAGACCGGGAACATTTCGGGGCGCCTTCGGTGGGACGCTGCTTTGCGTCGGGGCTGACGGGATTATTGAGGGTGACTCGGGATTCGTCATTGCGCAAGTATGGCATAGGTGCGCATATCGATATATCACCCAAACCCGGAACCGAAGGAGCAGCTGCTATTTTTTGACCCTCACGCGAGCCGTGCGAGCACGGCTTGGCCGGGCGGGTCGTCGAGCGCGAACCGCACCCAGTCTGTGTAGCCCGATTCGCTGGGGTGGAAGAGGTCGGTGGCGAAGAAGCCGTCGGTGTAGATGGGTGGCGGGCCCGACATCCAGACGTTGTCCATGCCGGCGACTGCCGCGCGTGCTCCGGCTTCGAGGCTGGTGGAGTGCAGGTAGAGGTTCCAGCGCAGGGGGTTGGGCAGCAGCACGAACTGCGAGAAGCCGGGCAGCGACGACATCAGCACGAGCACGTCGGGGTTCGCGGTCTTCAGCCCCGCAATGATCGTGCGGATGTCGCGCACGAACGCCCCGCGCCCCCGCAACCCCAGGGCGTCGTTCGCTCCGATGCTGAGGAACACGAGGTCGGCCGCGGTCTCGGTGGCGGCGCCGAGGTAACCCTCCACGATGTCGCGCGAGGTGGCCCCGTTTTCGCCGACAGCTCGCCACGTGACGCCGCGGCTGAGCCGGGTTGACAGCTCCCGGGCGAGGTTGCCGGGCAGTGCGTCATCCTGCGTGGCGGCGCCCACACCCGCGGCGGTGGAGTCGCCGAGCACGAGGAGGCGGATGGGGCGCGGACCGGCGACGGAGCCGTGCCAGGGTGCCGCGGCATCCGGAAGTCGCGGGGTGTCGCGACGCAGGCGTCGGCCTTGCGCGATGAGCACGGGTGCGGTGGGCAGCATCGCTAACCGACTTGCCCTGCGCAGCACGCTCACGTCTCGATGGTAGGTGCTTGTACGCGCTCGGCCGCGGCGGCCCGCTGCCAGCCGCTCAGGGCGCAGGGTGGTGTTCCGAATTGGAGACGTATGACGCCCAGTCATACGTCTAGCGACAGACCTCGGCAGCTGTGCCGCACAGGGGAGGGGGCGGACGGTTCGGGCCGCCAGGCGCCGCGCGGGCAGCCAGGCTGCGGCGAACAGCCCCAGCGGAAGCCGCTCGGCCCCCATCGGTAGGCTCGGGGCATGACTGTTGCTGGTATGGACACGACCGGCCTCGACGCCTTCCTCGCCGAGCACGAGTTCTCCGGAGTCGTGCTGCTCAAGCACGGCCCGACGACGGTCTACGAGGCGGCGACCGGGCTCGCGAGCCGCCGGTGGGCCGTGCCGAACACCCTCGACACCAGGTTCGACACCGCGTCGATCACGAAGCTGTTCACGAGCGTGGCTGTGCTTCAGCAGGTGGCAAAGGGCAACCTCGACCTGGAGACGTCGATCCACCACTACGTCGACCTCGAGGGCACGACGATTTCGCCCGAGGTGACGCTCCTGCACCTGCTCACCCACACGAGCGGTATCGCGGACGACGCCGACGAGGAGGCGGGCGAGACCTACGAAGACCTGTTCCGCCGCACGCCGAGCTACTCGCTCATCGACACGAAGGACTACCTGCCGCTCTTCGTCACCAAGCCTCCGGTCGCGCAGCCGGGTGTCGAGGCCGAATACATCAACGTGGGCTACATCCTCGCCGGGCTCGCGCTCGAGAAGGTCACCGGCGTGCCCTACCGCCAGTACGTCTTCGACGAGGTCTTCACGAAGGCCGGCATGAACGACTCCGGCTTCTACGACCGCCGCGACGAAGCCCCCCGCGTCGCCGAAGGCTGGGACCGGGATGACGCCGGCACCTGGTTCTCGAACATCTACAGCTACCCGCCCA
>JBDUDZ010000239.1:0-3475 GCA_040002635.1 Rhodoglobus sp. | reverse complement strand
CAAATCGAAGGCCAGGTTCGGGACTCAGTGCAACGCATGCGCGCGGTCCGTGCGCGCAGTAGTGGTGGAATTGCGGCGGTTCCGCCGGACGCCGCGCCCGTCAGCGAGAGCCCCATATCAACATCGCTCTCGAACGTGCGCCGCAACGACGGTCAGCTGTTGTTCGGCATGCCATTCGCCAAGTTGATCGAGATGATCGCCATCGGCGACCTCACGGGCGACGACGAAGTGGCGCTAATGGGGGCGGAATTCCGCTTCATTCGCGATGTGCACGAACTCGCTCGACACCTGTTGCCATCCACCACTGCGACCACCAGCCGCCTGTTCGAGCCTGGAATTCCGGACTATCAGGTGCTGCTACGCGACACGCCCATGTTGGAAGTGCTGTCGCACATGCGTCAAAAAGGCGAAAGTGGCGCACTCTTCGTCGAGCGCGGTTCCAACACCGGTGCTGCCAGTCGCAAGGAAATCTACCTAGACAAGGGGCGGCTGCTGCACGTTGCATCGTCCGAGCGCGAAGAGCTGCTTGGCGAGTACTTGGTGCGTCGCGGGCGCCTGACCCGCGAGCAGCTCGAAACGGCACTGCGCACGCTTTCGAGTTATGGCGGGCGGCTCGGCGACACCTTGATCGGCATCGGCATGGTCGACGCCGTGGATGTCTTCCGGGCGATTCGCGATCAGGGGCGAGACCGCGTAGCGACACTGTGCGGCTGGTCCGAGGGTCTGGTCACGTTCTACCGCGGCACCGCGCCGCAGCGCGTGGAGTTTCCTCTGGATCTAGATCTCGCGAGCCCGATGATGGCCGGCGCCATCGTCCGCGCGAAGGGCGATCCCCTGAAGCTCCTGCCCGAGGCAAAGCAGCGCGTTTTGCCGGGGCCGCGCGCTGAGGCCATCCGCCATCCGCGCGAGCGCGGCTCGGCGCCGGCTTCCTTGATCTACATTGCGACGTTCCTCGGCGAGCGCGTCACCATCGAACAAGCCCTGGAGCGTTTGGTGAACTACCGCGGGAACAACGAAGCCCGATCCGTAGGCGCCAAGGAGGCCGCCGCCGCCCTGATCACCGCCGAATTGCTCGGCTGGGTGATGTGGGGAACCTAAAACGAGTTGCTCAGACTCGGCACGTTCAGATCACGATCGGCGCGACGGCTTACCACCCAACGACGATAACCGTCTCCGCGACGACAGCGCGCGAGGGTTATGGCGTTTTGGGCGCGAACGGCAGGATCGACTTGAGGTCTTCGTCGTTGAAGCGAAGCTGCAGGCCGACAAAGTAATCGCGACGCGAGCTACTTAGGATGTCGTCTACGCCGCCGAGCAGCCAAGCGCGGTTCACGAACTCGTAACCGAGCGAGACGCGCCAACGCGGCAGCACCACTTCACCGAACCCGAACAAATCCTGGCGGATCTCGAAGCGATTGTCCAAGAGCAGCGTGTCCAAACCGACGCCGCCCGTGGACTCCTTGATACCGAAACGCCCCGTGAACGGCCCGAAGCTCTGCGCGAACTGAAGTGAAAAGCGCAGGGAGTTCTCGGTCACAGTCCGCACTTCGCGATAGTGCGGCGGGTCGTTGGGGTTCGTCGTGTCGACATCGACCTGCTCGAAGTGCGTGAGGCCACGCGGGTCGTTGACGATTTCGATCAGGTAGTATTTGTCTTCGCGCGGCTGGATGCGCAGTTCCACGTAGCTCTTCACTGTGCTGGAGAGGAACTGGTAATCCGTGCGCATCGTCACGATGGTCTGAACGCGCGAGAGGCCGCCGACGAAGTCGCCGATGTCGTCGGCGACGCCTTCCACTTCGTTGATCAGGTGATCATCTTTCGTGAGGCGGCCGAGCGTGCCTTCACCGCGGTCGAGGCGACCGGTGACGCTATCCAAGTTCTTGAGCGTGCTCTCGAGATTCTCGCTCGCGTGATTCACCTTATCGATGATTTGGCGAATTTGGCCTGCCGACTGAGGCTGGCCCGCCTGTGATTGGGCCATGAGCGAGCGGACTTCGTTAGTCGTGACCTTCACGTTGTCGAGGATCTTGGCGACGTCCGGTGCGCCCTTCGCCGTCATCGACTCGACGTTGTTCAGGATGCTTTTGATGCTCTCGCGATTCTCGCGGACCGTTGCATTCAAGGCTTCGGTCACATCCGCCAAGTTCTTGAGCGTCGACTTGATGTCGCTGCGCCCCTCGTCGGTGCCGACACTGGCGGCCAACGCGCCAGAGACCAGCTTCACGTCCTTCGCGATGTCGGAGACCTGCTTCATGATGTCGTCGGTGGTCTGGGCCTCGACGACGGTGTTGATGCGGTCACCGTCCTTCAGCTCTTCCCGGCCTTCCGTGCCGGGGGCGAGCGCCAGGTAGTATTCACCGAGCAAGCTGGCCGCGACCTTCGAGACGCTCGCGTCGCGATACAGCTTCACGTCGGGGTTCATGCTGATGTCGATGCGCGCGCGGTCGTTATCGAGCTTGATGCTCTGCACGTTGCCTACGGCGATACCAGCGACCTTCACCTGGGACAGCTTGGCTATGCCGCTCGCGTCAGCCATCAACGCGTACACGACGTAGCCGCCGCCTGAGCGCGAGGCCTTCGAGACGAAGCGAAAGATCAGGAAGCTCGCCACGAGCGTGACGAAGGCAAATGCCCCGACTTTCGCTGCTGTGGTGAACCGGCCCATGGGGGCACTTGACCATAACCTGAACCAAGGAGCAGGAAAAGCGCAGGGCAACCACAGTTTTTCTCTCGCTATGCGCCGCTTGAGCCGCTACTCGGTGAGGCTTGGCAGGCCTGGCAAGACCGGTCGCTCGCGCAGTCACGTGGGTGTACTCGCTCGTGTGCTGCGGCGTTCTGGTCGGCTGCACGGCGGAGGCGGCGCCGCCACCGGCCGCGCCGCCTGAAGCTGCGCCGGAGGCACCGCTCGCACACAGCACCTTCGCTGCCACCACGGAATCGCCTCGCGCGGCTCTGGCGCAGAGCTCGGATGCCGCCCAGCGCACCCTGAGCGACACCTGCGGCGAGAGCGACGCGGCCCTGCTTTCGGTAGCCGCCCAGCTCCTCGAACAGCGCACGGAGACGCTGGACGTAGACGCCATCGGGTACGACCTGCGCGCCGCCGGGGCGCCCTACGTCTGGCCCCGAGCGTGGCTGTTCACCGGCGGCGAGGGCGAGCTCGAAACCGCTAGAACCCGGATGATCCACTGGCTGGCCGGCTTCGCGGATGGCGGAACGCGACGCTGCGGAGTCGCCGTCCGGCACGACGCGGGCGGCCGCCTCACGGTCGCCGCGCTCGCGGTCGATGCGCTCGCCGATCTCGACCCGACCCCTACGCGGGTGAGGGTCGGATCGTGGATCAACGTGCGGGCTGTACTGCGCGTTCCAGCGAGCGACGCCAAGCTCGTGATCCTCGGACCGCGCGGGGCGCCGCACGCGGTGCCGACCTCTTTCAGTGACGGCCGGGTGCAGGCTCGTTTCAACGCGGACCAGCCGG
>JBDUDZ010000238.1:0-3483 GCA_040002635.1 Rhodoglobus sp. | reverse complement strand
CGTTCGCTTCGCGGGCCGCGAGGGATGCCTCGTACACGGCCGTCACCTGCGGCACCCCCACCCCGGCCACAACCCGTGTGGTGCAGATGGAACCCGGTCCGACGCCGACCTTCACGGCATCCGCACCGGCGTCGATGAGGGATTGCGCTCCCGAACGCGTTGCGACGTTGCCGCCAATCACATCGATCGCGGCGAAGGCGCTGTCACTCTTGATACGGCGGATGATGTCGAGCACACCGGCCGAGTCGCCATTCGCCGTGTCGACGACTATGACGTCTACGCCTGCGTCACGCAGCGCTCCCGCGCGATCCCAGGCGTCACCAAAGAAGCCGATCGCGGCGCCGACACGCAGTCGGCCCTCGTCGTCTTTCGTCGCGTTGGGATATTTCTCGCTCTTGTCGAAGTCTTTGACGGTGATCAGGCCGCGAAGTCGCCCCGCGGAATCGACCAACGGCAGCTTCTCGATCTTGTGCTGCGCGAAGATGGCGACCGCGTCATCTGGATCGATGCCCTCGAGGGCGGTAATGAGGGGAGCCTTCGTCATGACGTCGCGCACGAGGGTGGTCGACTTCTCGAAGGGCGAAACGAAGCGCATGTCACGGTTGGTGATGATGCCTACCAACTTGCCGTCACCCTCGACGACCGGCAGGCCGGAGACGCGGAACTGGCCGCACAGAGCGTCGACCTCGGCGACAGTCGCATCGGGCGTGGTCGTGACGGGGTTGGTGATCATGCCGGACTCGCTGCGCTTGACCTTGTCGACGAACGACGCCTGGTCTTCGATCGAGAGGTTGCGATGCAGGATGCCAATTCCACCATTGCGCGCCATTGCAATCGCCATGCGCGATTCGGTCACGCTGTCCATCGCAGCCGACAGTAGCGGGGAGGCTACGTTTATGCGTCGCGTGAGCCGCGACGTGGTGTCAGCCTCGCTGGGGATCACATCGGTATGGCCTGGCAGCAGCATCACGTCGTCGTATGTGAGGCCGATGAATCCGAATGGGTCGGGCTGGTCCATGAGTTCCCTTGCGTGAGAGATGGTGGGCCCGGATGCAGCACTGAATACCGGTAGCCAATATTAACCGGTTCCGCGCGAAAGCTATTCCACGAACCTGGACCTCAGATGCGCGCTATTTGATGCGCTTGTAGGTGTTGTCAGCCTGATATTGGTAGACCCCGATCGTTGCTTCAGTCGGATCGCCGTTCTTGTCGAACGCGATCGGGCCGGAGTAACCGTCGTAATCGACGACTCGACCGTCACGGATGATCTGGGCCGCCGACGCGAAGTCAGTTGCCTTCTTACCCTTCCCTGAACCGCCGGAAACCTGACGCAACTTTGCGGCGATCTTCTTGCCGTCAGTCGAGTTGGCGGCGAGGGCGGCGAGCGCGAGCAGCACGACTGCGTCGTACGACTCGGGTGCATAGCTGAAATCGGTCAGTGTGGGGTCGATCTTCTTGAGCTGGTCGGTGAAGTCGGCCAGTTTGCTCACGTCGACGCCCGGCCGAGTGCCCTTGTCGCCCGTGAGCGCGCCCGCGGTGAAGGTCGCGCTGTAGTTGAGGAGGTTAGCGTCAACGAAGTACAGCGGCCCTTTGTAGCCGGCCGCCTGCAGGGCAGGGACGATTGTCGTGGCTTCGGCAGCCGTGACCAGAGCGATGCCATCTGGTTTGGCGGCGATCACTTTGGCGATCTGGGTGGTGAACACAGTGTCACCCGTGTTGAAGAGTGGGGATGCGACCACTTTGCCGCCCGCGGATTCGAACGTTTCGGTCAGCGTCTTGCTCAGACCCGTGCCGTAGGGGTCGTTCAGCGCGATGATGCCCAGGTTCTGCACACCATCGCTAGCGATCAAATTGCCGAGCGCTGCCCCCTGGAGCACATCAGAGGGCGCGGTGCGCCAGAACAGGCCATCGTCGGCGTAGTTCGTGAAGTCGACAGAGGTGCTGGCTGGCGAAAATTCGATGACGCCGGCTTTGGTGATCTGGTCGATTATCGTTTTAGACACACCAGAGGACGATGCCCCGATGATCGCCGAAACACCCTTCGACAACAGGTCGGTCGCCGAGGCTGTGGCAGTGTCTGTAGTCGTGTCGCCGGAATCGCGGTACTGGACATCGATTTTGATGCCGAGGTCAGCATCATTCACGTCGCTCACGGCGAGGGCGACTCCAGCTTCTTCGGGTGGGCCGAAGGAAGCGAGCGTGCCGCTCTGGGGAAGTATTGCGCCAATCTTGAGCGTTAACGGCGCCCGAGGCGCGGAAGTCTCAACAGGCTTCACGGGGGTAGAGCAGCCGCTGAGCACGAGGGCGCTCACACCGACTATGGCAGCGCCAATGAGGATCGATTTCGGGGATCGCGAATGCCACGACGTGGCCTTGAGGAATACGCTCATTTTTGCTCCTTCCAATTAAGTGTGCTGCAACACGGCTGTGCCGGGTAATACCGCCGTGCCGGGTAGTGCTGACATGTCACGGTACCCCACTGTTCCGAGTGCTTGATGTTGGCGTACATCGCTACCGTGACCGCATGTGCGTTGTCGCTGCTGGGTTAGCCGGCCAGCAATCCGCTGGCGAAGTCGAACTTGTTCTCGGCGTTGAAGGTGTAAAGACCGTAGTAGGCCGGCAGCGGGTCGCCGTTGGTGAGGTTGAGTGGTCCGGAAATACCGTCATAGTCGATGTCATCCCCAGCACCGATTACCTGCAGGCATTCGGCGAAACTTGTGCACTTGATGCCGCCCCGCGAGACGCCCGTGAGGTGGGATGCGATGGCAGTGCCAGCGTTGTCTTTCGCAACGATTGCCGCAAGGGCCGCCATGATCGTTGCGTCGTAGGCCTCCGGTGCGTAGCGGTAGGTCGCGAGACCGGGGGCGGCCGCCGTGAGGCGAGCAATGAATGCCGCATCAGCTTGCGCGCCCTCAATGATGCCGTTCACCCCGACAATCGAGCCACCCGGAAGCGCTTGCGAATAGTCGCCCGCGTTCTGGCTGGTGAGCCAGAGTTTCGTGCCGCCGTACCCTGCGCCCACGAGTTGCGTGATGAGCGCCTTGGTCAGGTCGAGGGTGTTGTAGTCGGTGGCGAGAACCACGACGTCAGGTTTGGCTGCAGCGACAGCAGCGACGATGGGGGCGAAGTCGGTGGTCGTAGTGGGAACAGGCTCTGCGAACAGGGTGCTCTTCGCCGCTTTCAGTCCGGCGGCGAGAGTCGGCAGAATCGACTTGCCCGGTTCCTGGTCGGTATACACGAGCGCGACCTTCACCGCGCCCTTGGCGGTAATCACCTTGGCCAGGGCGATCCCCTGATCGCCGTAGGGGGGAACCGTGCGAAAGAACAGGCCGCCATCGGCGTCAGTAGTGAGCTCGGGTGAGGTTGCTGCAGGTGAGATCATCGGAATACCTGCAAGGCGGATGGCGGGCAGTAGCCGCTCGGCAAGAACCGACGAGGTCGGGCCGATCACCACATCCGCTTTCTTCGAGACGAGATCGGCGA
>JBDUDZ010000237.1:0-3493 GCA_040002635.1 Rhodoglobus sp. | reverse complement strand
GTGCTGCGGGTGTGGCCCATCACGATGAGGGCGCAGTCTTGCTGCTCCTGACGCAGCAGCGCGGCATCCCGGGTGTGCACGTAAGGGCTCAGGGGTTCGCTGTGCAGGGGGTCACCGTCATCCCACACCGCGATGAGTCCGAGGCGTGCGGCCGGCGCGTACACGACCGAGCGGTTGCCGACGATGACGAGTGGTTGATCGCCCAGGCAGCGCAGGAATGCCCGGTAGCGGTCGGGATTCGACTGCCGGGCATCCAGTCGCACTATCCGCTCCGGCGGGAGAATCGCCCGCAGGGCCGCCTCGAGCTGCTCCTGGTCACGGTAGTCGGGTACTGCGAGTATCGCGCTGCGGCCGCCTGCCACTGTGGATGCCGCGGCCGCCGCCAGCGTGACCGCCCACGTGCCTGCCCAGATGCCCGCACTCACTTCACGCACGAGGGGAATCGCGTCGATCGCAAGCCGTTCGTTGAGGTCGGTCGCCTGCTCGATCACGTGCGGGCCGTAGCCCTGGATTGCGGGGACTTCTACAACCGACAACTGTTCACCCGGGCCGTCGGCAAGATATGCCTTTTCTACCCGAACCTGTCTTCCGGGCACCGCAAGACGCACGATATCTATTACGGACCCGGCCGCGCGCTCCGATGCGCGACGCGCAAGTGTCCACACTTCCGGAGCGAGCACGCGCACCGACGATACGACCGAGTCGAGTTCGCTCAGGGCTCCGGCGTAGTCACCGGGCGCCGCAAGCTCGACGAGATAGCCGTCGGCGATACGGCCGGCGGAACGCAGGGGAACGCGCACGCGAACACCCGGCATCGCTGCGTCCCGCAGCGATTCCGGGATCGCGTAATCGAAGAGCCGATCTAGTTGGGGCAGCGGCGAGTCAACGAGCACTCTCGCGATAAGCGCCGCTGTCACGCGTTAGACCCCGGCGGCCTCGCGCAGGGCGTCAGCGCGATCGGTGCGCTCCCAGGTGAAGTCTGGCAACTCACGACCGAAGTGACCATAGGTGGCTGTCTGCGCGTAAATCGGGCGCAGCAGGTCGAGGTCATGAACTATGGCACCCGGACGCAGGTCGAACACCTCGCGAATCGCGGCAATGATCCTCTCTTCGGGCACGTGCGCTGTGCCGAAAGTCTCCACGTAGAGGCCGACAGGCGATGCCTTGCCGATTGCGTAAGCAACCTGCACCTCGACCCGGTCGGCGAGCCCGGCCGCGACCGCATTCTTCGCAACCCAGCGCATCGCGTACGCGGCCGAACGGTCGACCTTCGACGGGTCTTTTCCGCTGAAAGCGCCGCCACCGTGACGAGACGCTCCGCCATACGTGTCGACGATGATCTTGCGGCCCGTGAGACCCGCGTCACCCTGGGGGCCACCGATCTCGAAGCGACCTGTCGGATTGATGAGAACCCGGGCGTCTTTAGAGTCGAGCTGAACGCGCTCAAGAACGGGGCGTATAACAATCTCTTCCAGTTCTCGACGAAGGTCTTCAGTCGAAACCAATGGCGAGTGCTGTGACGACAGAACAACCGTGTCGACTGTGCGTGGGATTGCGCCCTCGTAGCCGATCGTCACCTGGGTCTTTCCGTCAGGGCGAAGGTAGTCGACTACGCCGGTCTTCCTGACCTCGGCCAGGCGCTCGGCCATCCGATGGGCGAGCCAAATCGGCAAGGGCATGAGCTCGGGAGTCTCGGTAGTGGCATAGCCGAACATGAGGCCCTGGTCACCGGCACCCTGCTTGTCGTACTCGTCGCTGCTGTCGCCTTCGCGTGTCTCGATCGCGCTATTGACGCCCTGGGCAATGTCGGGCGACTGCGCTCCAATCGAGACAGACACACCGCAAGACCTGCCGTCGAACCACACGTCTGACGAGTTGTACCCGATCTCCGAAATCCGCTTGCGGACGATGGACGGGATGTCGACGTAGCCGGAGGTCGTGACCTCACCGGCAACGTGCACAAGACCGGTTGTCACGAGCGTCTCGACAGCCACGCGCGCCTGCGGGTCTACCTCAAGGAGCGCATCAAGAATGCTGTCACTGACCTGATCGCAGATCTTGTCTGGGTGCCCCTCCGTCACTGACTCCGAGGTGAAAAGGCGCAGGGCGGTGCTCATTCGGTCTCCATGGATAGTTCTGGGGGATCGGACAGTAGGTCAAGAATACGATTCGCCACCGACTGCTTGCTGCCGCTGGCCTCGCCAACTATAGCTCCGCCAGCATCGAGCATCACGACGCTATTGCTCTCCGTTGCGAAACCTTCAGCCCAGCCCACCCTGTTGACGACAAGGAAATCTGCACCCTTGCGCGCAATCTTGCTGCGACCGAGTTCGAGGAGTGCAGCATTGTCAGGTTCGGTCTCGGCGGCGAATCCGATAATTATCTGACCGGCCCGACGCACCTCGGCCAGACCGCGCAAGATGTCAGGGTTCTTCACGAGAGTGAGTTGCAGTGTGTCGCCCTGGGATTCCTTCTTGATTTTCGACTGCGCAACTACCTCGGGACGATAGTCGGCGACTGCGGCAGCCATAATGACGACGTCAGAGGCCTGCGCGGCAGCGGCGGTGGCCTTAGCGAGCTCAAGGGTCGAGCCAACGCGCTCCACTGCAATCGAGTGGGGGGCGGCGACTTCGAGGTTCGCAGCGATAAGCGTGACCTGCGCACCGCGGGCAGCGGCCGCAAGCGCAATTGCAACACCTTGCCTACCACTGGATCTGTTGCCGATAAAACGCACCGGGTCGAGCGGTTCGCGCGTGCCACCGGCCGTGACCAACACCTTTTTGCCCTCAAGGTCGTGCGGGCCGACCGCCGCCAAGGCTGCGGCAACGATGTCGTCGGGTTCTGCCATCCGGCCGGGTCCCGAGTCTGTTCCAGTGAGCTGGCCGACGGCAGGGCCGACGACTATGACACCGCGCGCACGCAAGGTCGCGACATTGGCGACCGTCGCGGGGTTCTGCCACATTTCGGTATGCATGGCGGGAGCGATAACCACTGGTGCGCTGCTCGCGAGAATGCTGTTGCCGAGCAGGTCATCGGCCATTCCGATCGCGAGTTTGGCGATGGTGTTCGCTGTCGCCGGTGCTACGACGATCAAGTCGGCGGCCTGGCCAATCGCCACGTGCCTCACCTCGGCGACACCCTCAAAGAGCTCAGAATGAACGGGGTTGCGGCTTATCGCTTCAAGCGTAGGTCGCCCGACGAAACGCAAGGCGTTCGCCGTGGCGATGACGTGAACATCGTGGCCCGCGAGCACCAACGCACGGACGACGTTGACGGCCTTGTAGGCCGCAATGCCGCCGGCGATCCCGACGACGACGTTCACCGCGGTGGCTTTACTTCTACTCTTCGCTCAGGCGCTTGAGCTCGAGCTTGTCCTCGTTGATTTCATGCAAGGCAACCGACAGCGGCTTGTCATCGATTGTCGAGTCAACGAGCGGACCGACGTTGTCGAACAGGCTGCCTTCGTGCAGGTCGGCGTAGTAGTCGTTGATCT
>JBDUDZ010000236.1:0-3503 GCA_040002635.1 Rhodoglobus sp. | reverse complement strand
AATACAGCGATTGAGATCAATGAAGACTTCTTCACGTCACTCCCTTTCTCTGGTGTGAGGCGAAACCCCTCAGGTACCACCGTCAGCGTTGAGCGGTGGCAGATGAAATTGTGCCTGAGTTAAAAGGTTGAAGCTAACAAATCAGCAGATTCGAAGATAACGCTTTGGTAACCGAGCAATTGAGCCCGCATACTTCCTAGGATCTTGTCCGCTGGTCGATCTTTTGCGATGGCAAGCGACTGCCCCGTTCGAGGTCGTCGGTGCGTCCATAGGTTGAAGCCGTAGCGAGCGGTTTAGAGCTAGCGCGCGGCTCCCTTAAGGGATCCTGTCGTGTGGCCAGCGGGATCATCGATGAGGCAGAGGATCTCGCGGTCGCCCTTCGCCCAGCTCGCTGCGGTGGGGAAAAGGTAGGTGTACTGGAGTTTCGAGGTGCCGTAGTCGACACCGACGAAAGTGTTGAACGCGGCGGTGCAGCCGGCGATCGATTGCGTCTTGACCCCATCGTCGCCCGGGAAGGTGGCGTCAGTCATGGCGATGCTCGCGTATGCCTCACTGTCGTGCGGCTTCGCGCAATCAACTATGGGCACTGTGACGACCTCGCCCGCGGCTGCCGCATCATTGACGCAGTTGCCGACTTTGACAGTGAACACGTCGGCGTCGTGGGCGGGCGAGTTCGACGGCGTGGGGGCGGTGGCGCCCGAGCAGGCGGCGAGAGCGACGGTCGCCGCGCCGAGACTGAGAGCGGCGAAGATACGTGTCAATCGCGAAGGTGAAGTCATGATCGATCAGCCCTCGGCGCCCTTGAGGGTGCCGGTCACTTGCGTACCGGTGGGGTCAAAGACCACGCACGATACCAGGCGGTCGCCGGTAGCCCAGCTTTTGGCGGAGGGGGTGAAGTAGGAGTAGCTGTAGCCGGTACCTTGCTCATATGGGGCTCCCACGAACGCGGCGAAACCGCCGCCGCACACCGACTCCGCCTCGTTCTGGATCGCGCTGTCGCCCGGAAAGTTCCCGCCCTTGAGGTTGCCGTCGAGATAGACCTCGCTGTCGTGGGGCTTTGCGCAGTCAACGACCGGCACGGTGCTGGTTTGGCCGTTGATAGATGAGTCATTCAGGCAATCACCGACTTTGATACTGAAAACATCTGCGCCGGAGCTCGCATTGGGGCTGGGGGCAGTCGTGCCGCCGAGCAGGCTGCAGCCAGCGAGAGCGACGCTGGCAGCGCCGAGGGTAAACACCGCAAAGACTCGCGTCAAAGACGCCTCTGCGATCTTCGTCATTTTTGTCGTCTTTCTACTGGAGCAGGAAAGCTGCGTGCCCAGAGCCTACCTAAAGGGCGCTGCACTTCATCGGGGCAGACGAAAACACTCGTGGTCAAAGTTCGGCAGGGTGCGACAGCTGTGCAAGCACCGCATCGTGCAGCAGACCGTTTGTTGCCAGCGCGCTGCCGTGCCACGGTCCAGATGCACCGTCAAGTGAGCTGAAGCGCCCACCGGCCTCCTCAATGATCGGGATCAGCGCCGCCATGTCATAGGGCTTGAGGTCGAACTCTCCGACGATGTCGATGGCCCCTTCGGCGAGCAGCATGTACGCCCACATGTCCCCTATCGCACGGGAGCGCCACACACCCCGCGAGAGGGCGACGACGTCGGCGAGGCGGCCCGCCGCATCCCAACCTTTCAGGTTGTTGTAGCTGAGAGATGCATCGGCAAGTTCGGCGACCCCGCTCACCGCAAGGCGCTGCTCGGGTGCGCCATCAACGCTCGCCCACGCTCCGTGCCCAGTTGCCGCCCACCATCGGGTGCGGAGAGCCGGCGAGCTCACGACGCCCACGACAGGCACCCCGTCGATAGCGAGTGCGATGAGCGTGCCCCAGATCGGCAGACCGCGCATGAAGTTCTTGGTGCCGTCGATCGGGTCGATTATCCACTGGCGAGAGCCGTCGCCCTGCGTGCCGTACTCCTCGCCGAGGATCGAGTCGCCGGGCCGAGCCGCCTCGATGCCAGCCCGGATGCTGCGCTCGACGGCCTGGTCGGCATCCGTTACGGGGGTGCTGTCAGGCTTGGTGGTCACGACCAGGTCGAGGGCGCGGTAACGGTCAATGGAGATGAGGTCGGCGTCTGCGGCAAGGGCGAGGGCAAGGGCGAGGTCATCGCTGAGGGTGTACTCGGGCACCGTCTAAGCGTAGTCAGGCGGCGTGCTTCTCAGCTTGCTGAGCTCCCCAGGGTGGTGATGAGCCGTTGGAACGAGTCGAGACGGAGCTTGCCGGTCTCGCCGAGGTCGCCGGCCGCGACGCGTTCGATGATGCTGCAGTCCGGGGCATCCGGCAGGTGGGTGCAGCCGCGCGGGCAGTTCTCGGCAAGTCTGGCAAGATCGGTGAACGATCTCAGGATGTTCGCCGGGTCGACGTGGCCGAGGCCGAAGGAGCGCACGCCGGGGGTATCCACGATCCAACCCGTACCGATTCGGTAAGAGACAGTCGACGACGAGGTGTGGCGGCCGCGGCCGGTGACGTCGTTCACCCGGCCTACCGCGCGGTTCGCGTCGGGCACGAGGGCATTCACGAGCGTTGACTTGCCCACTCCGGAGTGGCCAACGGCGACCGTCGTGTGGCCTTCGAGAGCCGCGCGGATCTCGTCGAGCGGGAAGTCATCTGAACGGCTCTGGAACACTCGCAGGTCGAGACCGGCGAAGTTGGCCAGAAACTCGTCGGGATTGGCGAGGTCTGTCTTCGTGATCACCAGCAAGGGTGTGATGCCCGCGTCGAATGCCGCGACAAGGTAGCGGTCCACGAGCCGCGGCCGCGGTTCGGGGTTCGCGGCGGCGACGACGATGAGCATCTGGTCGGCGTTGGCGACGATGATGCGCTCCACGGCATCCGTGTCGTCGGCACTGCGCCGCAGTAGCGTCACGCGCGGCTGGATGCGGACGATGCGAGCCAGGCTGCCCTCGTCACCCGTAATGTCGCCGACGAGGTCGACCCAGTCTCCGGGCACCACCGAGACCTTGCCGTCTTGGTTTTTGCCGAGTTCGCGTGCCTTCGCGGCGACCAGCTGTCGCTCATCAGGCGTGTTTTCGTCGACCCAGACCCCGTAGCGTCCGCGATCTACTGTGAACACCCTGCCGCTTATCGCATCGGCGTGATCGGGGCGGTTCTTGCTGCGTGGCTTGTTGCCTTTGGGATTGGGGCGCACCTTCGCCGACGACTCGTCGTACTCGTCGTACTCCTCGACCTCGTCGGGAGGCAGCCAGCTCACTACTGGACGTCGATCTCGCGCAGTACGGGGGCCGGCGGCAGTGCCCCGGTGTGGCCGAGCCACAGGGCGGGGAACTGGGGGAGTGTCTTGGCGGTCGTTGCGACATCCTCGATCTGTACGCCCGGTACCGCCAGGCCGATGATGGCCCCCGCGGTAGCCATGCGGTGGTCTTCGTAGGTCTCCCAGACGCCGCCATGCAGCGGGCGTGGTCGGATCTCGAGGCCGTCCTCGAGTTCGGTAACGTCG
>JBDUDZ010000235.1:0-3505 GCA_040002635.1 Rhodoglobus sp. | reverse complement strand
TGCGCCTAAGGCACGTGCGCCTAAGGCACGTGCGCCTAAGGCACCTGCGCCCAAGGCACCTGCGTCCAGAGCCCCTGCGTCCAAGCTGCGCCTCACCAAGCGTGGCCGTGCGGTTCTCACTGCTTTGGTGGCCACACCACTGGTGATCGGTGCTCTGCTATTCGCCATCAACGGTGGGGGAGCGGCCGCTTCCCTTGAAGGTTCAACGCAACCGTTCCAGTACGTGACGGTAGACGCCGGGCAGTCCCTTTGGGAGATTGCTCAGGAGATCGCGCCGAGCGCCGACCCGCGCGATGTCATCGCTCAGGTTATGCAGCTCAACCGGCTTGACTCGGCTGACGTCTTCGCGGGCGTGCGACTCGCTATCCCGGCCCAGTACGACAGGTAGTAGTTGGTGTGAGGCTCGGCGCTTGTTCAACGAGCCATAGGCTCGACGGGTGACCAGTCTCGACGACCTCCCGATCCGTGACGACCTGCGCGGGCTGACCCCGTACGGCGCCCCGCAGGAGCACGTGCGCGTGCAGCTCAACGTCAACGAGAACACCCACCCGATTCCCGAGGACGTTGCGACTGACATTGTGACGGCCCTCGCGAAGGCTGTCCTCGGCGTCAACCGCTACCCCGACCGCGAGTTCACCGAGCTGCGCGACTCGCTGGCGGGCTATCTCGGCCATGGCCTCACCCGGGACAACATCTGGGCGGCCAACGGGTCGAACGAGGTGCTGCAACAGACGCTCCAGGCCTTCGGCGGCCCGGGCCGCAGCGTGCTCGGCTTCCCGCCCACTTACTCGATGCACTCGATAATCGCGAGCGGAACTGGCACCCGCTGGATCACTGCGAAGCGTGACGCGGGGTACACGTTGAGCCCGGAGACCGTGGTCTCCGCCATCGGGCGTGAACGCCCTGACGTGGTGTTCCTGTGCTCGCCGAATAACCCGACGGGCACGCCACTGGGGCTCGAAACCATCGCAGCCGCGTACGACGCGCATCCCGGCATCCTGCTGGTCGATGAGGCGTACGCGGAGTTCGCTGACGGTGACACTGCGCTGACGCTGCTTGAGGGGCGGCCCCGCCTATTGGTCAGCCGCACGATGAGCAAAGCCTTCGCCTTCGCCGGCGCGCGGCTTGGCTACCTCGCCGCCGACCCGGCAGTCACCGACGCACTGCGACTCGTGCGGCTGCCCTATCACCTGTCTGCCCTCACCCAGGCCGCCGCCGTCGCCGCGCTCGCCCACGCGCCCGAAATGCTCGCGATGGTTGAAGACATCAAGAAGCAAAGAGACAGGATGATCGCTGCCCTACCGGAACTCGGCTACACGCCACTGCCGAGCGCCGCCAACTTCGTGCTATTCGGTGGGGTTGACGACCCGCACGCCACATTCGAGGCGCTGTTCGAGCAGGGCATCCTGATCCGTGACGTTGGCATCCCGAACCACTTGCGGGTCACGGCTGGCAGCGACACAGAGACGACCATCTTCCTCGACGCTCTGGGATGGCTGAACAGCGTCGGTAGAATCGACGCATGACCGCACGCACCGCGACAATCACGCGCGCCACGAGCGAATCGAGCATCGAGCTGAGCGTCGACCTCGACGGCACCGGCACGTCATCTATCGACTCGAGCGTGCCCTTCTTCGACCACCTACTCACCGCGTTCTCGAAGCACTCGCTCGTCGACCTCACGGTGAAGGCAACGGGTGACACCCACATCGATGTGCACCACACTGTCGAAGACATTGGCATCGCGCTGGGCACTGCGATCAAGCAGGCTCTTGGCGACAAGGCTGGCATCTCGCGGTTCGGCGACGCACTGGTTCCGCTCGACGAGGCCCTCGTGCAAGCGGTAGTGGATGTCTCGGGCCGCCCCTACCTCGTCCACTCCGGCGAGCCCGTGGGCTTTGAACACCACCTCATCGGCGGGCACTTCACCGGATCGATGCTGCGCCACGTGTTCGAGGCGATCGCCTTCAACGCCGGCATCACCGTGCACATCACTGTGCTCGGTGGTCGCGATCCCCACCACATCGCGGAGGCAGAGTTCAAGGCGTTCGCGCGCGCGTTGCGGCTTGCCGTCGCGCGAGACGCGAAGGTTTCGGGCATCCCGTCGACAAAGGGTGCGCTCTGACCGTGCCTGAACAAGCATGACCAAACCCACCGTCGTCGTGCTCGACTACGGCTCAGGCAACGTTCACTCCGCCGCGAAAGCTCTCGAACTCGCTGGCGCACGGGTAAGCCTGACCGCCGACCGGTCGGCTGCGGAAGCTGCCGATGGCCTTGTCGTACCCGGTGTCGGGGCGTTCGAGGCTGTCGCGACCCAGCTCGCGTCAGTGCGCGGCGGGGCGATCATCGAGAAGCGCTTGACAGGTTCACGACCGGTGCTCGGCATTTGCGTGGGAATGCAAGTGCTCTTCGAACACGGCGTTGAGCGCGGCAACAGCACGCCGGGTCTCGGCGAATGGCCCGGCACTGTCACCGAGCTTGATGCTCCGATCCTGCCGCACATGGGCTGGAACACCGTCGATGCCCCCGCCGATTCCCTCCTGTTTGAGGGAATAGCCGACGAACGGTTCTACTTCGTGCACTCGTTCGCAGCGCAAGAGTGGTCCCTCGAGGTTCACGATCCGTTTCCCCAGCCGCAACTTACCTGGGCGCGCCACGGCGGCCGGTTCCTTGCCGCCGTCGAGAACGGTCCCCTCAAGGCCACACAATTCCACCCCGAGAAATCGGGCGACGCCGGCATCCGCCTATTGAAGAACTGGTTACGGACCCTATGAAATGCACACTATGAACAAGTTGATCCTGCTGCCCGCCGTTGACGTTGCCGACGGCAAGGCCGTGCGGCTCACGCAGGGCGAAGCCGGTTCGGAGACAAGCTACGGCAGTCCCATTGACGCCGCGCAAGAGTGGATCGACCAGGGCGCCGAATGGATCCATCTCGTCGATCTCGACGCGGCGTTCGGTCGCGGCAACAACCACGACGTCATCCGCGAGGTCATTGCTAACACCCCCTCGACGGTCAACGTCGAGCTCTCTGGAGGAATCCGGGATGACGCGAGCCTCGACGCAGCGCTCTCGACGGGGGTTCGGCGCATCAACCTCGGCACCGCCGCCCTCGAAAATCCCGACTGGGCAGCCGATGTCATTGCCAAGCACGGCGACGCGATCGCCGTTGGCCTTGACGTGCGCGGCACAACTCTCGCCGCGCGTGGCTGGACTCGTGAAGGCGGTGACCTCTGGGAGGTTCTCGACCGCCTCGAAGCTGCCGGTTGCGCACGATACGTCGTCACGGATGTAACAAAGGACGGCACCCTCAAGGGGCCCAACCTTGAACTGCTCAGCCAGGTCGCCGCGCGCACCGACAAGCCCGTGGTGGCATCCGGGGGCATCGCCACGCTGGATGACATCACCGCCCTTCGTGCTCTCGTACCCACCGGAGTCGAAGGTGCGATAGTCGGCAAGGCTCTCTATGCGAAGGCGTTCACGCTGGTCGAAGCGCTGCGACTCG
>JBDUDZ010000234.1:0-3524 GCA_040002635.1 Rhodoglobus sp. | reverse complement strand
GCAGACGCGATCCGACGGAGCGGGCGCGGGATCCCTGACGTTTGGCGGGTCTCGCGGAACCTGCGCCGGGCCGAACCGGACGCGCCTTCTCGGCGCTCCTTGCGCGGCTCGGGCGGCCTTGACGGCCGGCCTGTGGGCGGATTCGTGCGAGTTCGGAAGTGCGCTCGCGTTCCCGGAGTTCGCGACGACTGGTCGCCTGCGGCAACTCGGTCATGACAGAACTCCTCAACGGCGGATCATCCGATCGTAACGAAACAGACACGGTGCGACCACCCGCCCATCCGGGTGACCCGCATTCGGGGTGAGTCGAGCCGCTGTTGATCAGATTTCGTAGCGGGTGCCCAGCTGGATGAGCAGGGGCTCAAGGCGTGCTGCCAGCGCCGGTTCGGCCGCCAAGATGAAGTCGCGGCTCGGGGCGGCGTCGCCCAAGCCCTTCACGATGGCTCCTGCCTCACGCGCGATGATGGCGCCTGCCGCGTGATCCCACGGACTGAGGGTGCGTTCGAAGTACGCGTTCGTGCGACCGTTCGCGACCATGCAGAGGTCGAGCGAAGCTGTTCCGAAGCGGCGGATGTCGCGGACCATCGGCAGCATCCTGGTCACGACCTCGCCCTGCTTGCCGCGGGTCTCGGCGGCGTAGGCGAAGCCCGTATTGATGAGCGCGAGCTCGAGAGACACCGGATCGGCGACGTGGATTGCGTCGTTGTTGCCACCCCGGGTCGACAGGAACGCGCCCTCCGCCCGCGCACCGGTGTACAGCTCGCCGATCGCCGGGTTGAGCACGCATCCGACCAGGCCGTTCCAGGTGAGCGGGTCGCCGTCACCCTCGACCACCGCGATGCTCACCGCATAGTGCGGGATGCCATACAGATAGTTGACGGTGCCGTCGATCGGGTCGACCACCCAGGTGAGGCCGCTGGTGCCGGATGCCGAGCCGTCCTCCTCGCCCAGGATCGCGTCGTCGGGCCGCGCGCTGTTGATGCGATCGCGGATCAACCGCTCGACCTCCCGGTCAGCTTCGGTCACGACATCCACAATCGTCGACTTGGTTGCCGCCACCTCGACCCCCTCGCGGCGACGCTGCGCGGCTAGTTCGCCGGCCTCGATCGCGATGGTGCGGGCCAGGTCGAGCAGTTCGGAGGGCATGGATCCAGGGTACGGCTCGCGGTGTTGCGCCGAAGTTGGGAGACTCCTAGCTGTGGCGAGGAAAATGGTGCTCGAAGAACTCCATCGACTGCTCTGAGGAGTTCACCAGCGCACGATACGGCCCCCCAGGCGGCGCATCGGGATGTCCGGCAGGCAGATGGCTACGGAGCAGCGCATCTGCGATTCCCGCAGCGGCCTGCCGCAACAAGTTCACGTGATTCATTGCCGAGCTCCCGTCGTTCGGTTCGACGATGCTGATGGCAGCTACACACTCGCCCTGCGGCCCCTGAACCGGGACGGCAATCCCCCGCGATCCCTCGAAGATGCGTCCCTCTGAGACCGCGTAACCTTCGCGGCGCGCAATCTCGACGGCAGCCCTCAGCTCGCTCTCGTTCCTCAGGCTGTGAGGGGTCAACTGCTCCAGGCCGCGTTGGATGACCCGGTCGAGAACTTTCTCGTCACAGGCGGCGAGCAGCACGAGTCCACTCGATACGTGCTGCAGCGGCATCCGGCCCCCGACAATCGACGCATTGACCACCGCGTCCCGTGCCGAGAGGCGTTCGATCACCAGGGCATCCAGATCTGCGCGCACGACGAGTTGAACGTGCTGCCGCACCCGGGATTGGACGACGTTGAGGTACGGCAGAGCAATCCCGCGGAGCCCCAGAGCACCGGGCGTCCGCGTGCCGATCTCCCAGATGCGCGTGCCGACTCGATAGCTGCGGTCTGGCATTCGCTCGAGCATCTCGTGGGCAACCAGTTCTTGCACGATGCGCTGCGTCGACGACAGCGGGACGCCGCTGCGTGCCGCCAACGCGCTGAGCCGCAGGGTGGGCGCCTCGTAGCTGAAGGCTTCAAGGATCTTGACTGCCCGGCTCAGCGCAGACTGTCCCTTCGACTGATTGGCCGTGTCGCGCTCCTTCGCCCGCGGGCATCCACCCGTTGAACGGAAGTTAGCACGCACCGTGCACAGCTTGGCTCGTAGGCTCCAGACCGAGGAAACGAGGGTCACTGATGACATCCGAGAGCCTGGCGAAAGCCATTGCCCGAGTCGGCAACGCTGTCGAGCTTCTTCGCAACCAGGATTGGCCGGCGACGACGTTTCCGATCACCCCGGAGTTCACCAACTGGCGCGACGAGCAGCGCGCGTGGAACACGACGGTTGCGCTCATGGATCAAAGCCACCACATGACCCAACTTTTTCTGCACGGCGCCGATCTCATCCCCGCTCTCATGCGAATCTCGCCGAACACCTTTGACAACTTCCGCCCCGGGGTTGCCAAGCAGTTGATCAGTGTCAACCAAGACGGCTACCTGATCGGCGACGGCATCCTTTTCTATAACTCGGACGGCCCGGATGGGATCGTCCTGATTGGCCACCACATTCTGATCGACTGGGTCAGGTTCAACCTCGAGCGGGCAGAGTCCGCCGGCCAGGATGTGCATCACCGGCTCGAGCCGAACTCCAATATGCGCGACGGATCGCCCACCTACTTTCGTTATCAGCTACAGGGTCCGCGGGCTAACGAAGTGATGGAGAAGGTCTTTGGGGGACCCCCACCGGAGGTGAAGTTCTTCCACATCGCCGACGTGACGATCGCCGGTCGGCCGGTCAAGGCACTCCGCCACGGGATGGCGGGACAACCCGGATTCGAGTTCTACGGCGCGTGGGACGACAACGTGATCGTGCGCGACGCCCTGCTCGAGGCGGGTGCCGAGTTCGACATCCGCCGGGTGGGAGCGAAGGCATACTCGAGCTCGCCCCTCGAGTCTGGCTGGGTGCCGACTCCGTTCCCCGCCATCTTCGACGACGACCTCGCCGAGTATCGGGAATGGTTGCCAGCGGCCCGTGCGGGCTCCATCGGGGGATCGCTGTTCTCCGAGGACGTGCACGACTTCTACTTCACGCCATACGACCTGGGTCTCGGGCGCTCGGTCAAGTTCGATCACGACTTCCACGGGCGGGCGGCACTGGAGAAGATCGCCGAGGCGCCACGGCGTCGAAAGGTGACACTGCTCTGGAACGCTGACGATGTCGCCCAGGTGGTGAGGTCGCAGCTCGTTCCGGGCACCCCCGCCAAGTTCCTCGACTTTCCGAAAGCGCGCTACGGCTTTTACCAAATGGACCGCGTGCTGCTCGACGGCAAGGACGTCGGCATCTCGACCGATGCAGGATACGTCGCCTTCGACCAGCTCTTCATGTCGCTCGCCTCTGTAGACAGTGAGGTTGCCGAGGGTTCGGTGGTGGAGGTCGTGTGGGGCGAGGATCCGGTGTCGCGCAAGCCACAGGTCGACGCCGTACACTGCCAGGTCAGCATCCGCGCGACCGTCGCACCCGCTCCGCATCACGAGTACGCACGATCGGTATACCGCCGCGA
>JBDUDZ010000233.1:0-3532 GCA_040002635.1 Rhodoglobus sp. | reverse complement strand
GGTCGTGCGCAGCATGGCGAGCATCTTCACGTCGATGATCGGGCCGAACACCAGGAAGGTCGCGATCGAGCCCGGCATGAAGCTCGACGCGAACGGGAGGATGAAGAACGCGTCGACGTTGGAACAGACCGCGATGATGAAGGCCAGTGCCATCATCGCGAGTATCGACCAGAGCGGGTTGCCTCCCAGGTTGACCAGCACAGCCCGCGGCACGATCACCTGGATGCCACCGGCGATGAGGGCGCCGATGAATAGGGCCGGGGTGATAACGCTTGACTCCTTGACGAACAGGTCGACGCTCTTCGACCAGCGCGAAGACTCGTGGTCGTGGTGCTCTGGACGCACGCACTCGGCGGCAAAGCTCGGCGTGAGAAGTGATTGCTGCTGCGGGTGACGGCTGTATAGCCACCCGACGATGTTTGCGATGGCGAGGCCGCCGATAATGCGGGCGGCAAGAATGCCGTTGTCGGCGCCGAACGCTTGCCAGGTGGTCACGATGGTTATGGGGTTGATGATCGGCGCCGCGAGCAGGAATGTCATCGACTCTGAGACGGTGAAACCCTGCACGATGAGCCCGCGGGCGAGCGGGACGTTTCCGCATTCGCAGACCGGCAGGAATATGCCGAATCCCGAAATGCACAGTCGTCGAAGCACCGGATTTCGAGGCAACCAGCGCATGAGCAGCCCCTCGGGCAGCCAGACCTGAACGACGATCGACAGCAGGATGCCGAGGATGACAAACGGCAGCGACTCGATGATGACGCTGATGCTGAGCGTCAGCAGATCCTGGATACGGCCTGGCATCGAAAAGCCGACTCCGTCAGCCAGGGAGCGCACACCGAGAAGGCCGACGAGCCCGAGCGTGCCCCCGACAGCCCAGCCGATCCGTTTACGGGACGGTGGGCCGCCGTGGTCATGCTGGGAAGTCGATGGGTCACGTTCCTCGACTGACGCGACTGCCACGCCGTGCAGCCTACTAGCGCATGCTGCGAACGCTCAGTCGTTGGTGGGCGCGCTCACGACCTGGCCCGAGCTGCCGGCACGGCGGGAGACGCGCGAACGCCCCTGACCTGGCTGCTTGGGCTCGGGAAGAGCCTCGATTACCGAGTCGAGGATCTGCTCGGCGTCGTGGTTACTGATCCGACGTTGCTGACGCGGCGCCTTTGCGACCGGAATGTCGAGAATCGCCACCGGCTCGGCGGCAACCGGAGCCGCACCTTCGGTAGCGACAGCCGCACTCTCGTTTGCATGCGGCACAGTGCTTGCAGCGACGCGAGCCAGCGCGTTGCGCACATCCTCCGTTATCGCATGCGTGCCCGAGCTGCCCATGCCGTTCTTTACCGATGGGGATGCCGCGCCCGAACCGCCGCCACCTCGGTTGCGGTTTCGACGGCTGCCGCTACCCTCCTGCGGGGGCTGGGCAGTCTGGGTCTGCGGGCGGTGCTTGGTCACGGGGTCGTGGTGCACGATGACACCACGGCCAGCGCAGACCTCGCAGGGCTCGCTGAAGGTTTCCAGCAGGCCAAGCCCTAGCTTCTTGCGAGTCATCTGCACGAGACCCAGCGAAGTGACCTCGGCCACCTGATGCTTGGTGCGGTCGCGGCTCAGGCATTCAACGAGTCGACGCAGCACCAGGTCGCGGTTCGACTCGAGCACCATGTCGATGAAGTCGACAACGATGATGCCGCCGATGTCGCGCAGGCGCAACTGACGCACGATCTCTTCCGCGGCCTCGAGGTTGTTCTTGGTGACAGTCTCTTCGAGGTTTCCGCCAGAGCCGACGAACTTGCCGGTGTTGACATCAACAACCGTCATGGCCTCGGTGCGGTCGATGACAAGCGAACCACCGGAGGGCAGCCAAACCTTGCGGTCGAGCGCCTTCTCGATCTGCTCGTTCACCCGATAGGTGTCGAAGGAATCGACCTTGGTGTCGGTGTAGCTCTCGACACGCTCGGCCAGATCAGGTGCAACTGCGCTGAGGTATCCCTCGATCGTCTCCTTGGCGTCGTCGCCGGCAACGACGAGCTTGCCGAAGTCTTCGTTGAAGACGTCGCGCACGATTTTGATGAGCAGGTCTGGCTCGGAGTGCAGCAGTGCCGGAGCCTGTTGGGTGTCAACCTGATGGCTGATCTCGGCCCACTGGCTGGTGAGGCGCTGCACGTCGAGCGTGAGCTGCTCTTCCGTGGCACCCTCCGCCGCGGTGCGCACGATGACGCCGACGTTCTCGGGCAGCACCTCTTTGAGGATCTTCTTGAGGCGGGCGCGCTCGGTGTCCGGCAGCTTGCGGCTGATTCCGGACATCGAACCGTTCGGCACGTAGACCAGGTAACGGCCGGGCAGGCTGACCTGCGACGTGAGCCGGGCACCCTTGTGTCCGACCGGGTCTTTCGTAACTTGCACGAGCACACGGTCGCCGGGCTTGAGCGCGAGCTCGATGCGGCGCGCCTGGCTCTTACCATCGCTGTCGAGAGATGCTGCATCCCAATCAACTTCGCCCGAGTAGAGAACCGCGTTACGACCGCGGCCGATGTCGACGAATGCGGCCTCCATCGAGGGCAGCACGTTTTGCACGCGACCGAGGTAAACGTTGCCAATGAGGCTTGCGTCCTGCGCCTTGGCGACGTAGTGCTCCACGAGCACGCCATCTTCGAGCACGGCAATCTGGATGCGCTCGAACTTCGAGCGGACAACCATGACGCGGTCGACGCTCTCGCGGCGCGCAAGGAACTCGCTCTCAGTGACCACGGGACGACGACGGCCGGCATCGCGACCGTCACGGCGGCGCTGCTTCTTCGCCTCAAGGCGTGTCGATCCCTTAACGCGAGTCGGCTCATTGCTGAGCACCGGCTCCGGGCGCGGCTGGCGCACGCGCACGACGGTGTTGGGAGCCTCGTCGCCGGGGCGGGCCTCCTCGCCTGGGCGACGACGCGAACGGCGGCGCACTGTGCCGCTGTCGTCGCTACCTTCGGCCGGGGCCGAATTACCGTTGCCGTTGTTGCGCTGCTGGCTCGCCCGTTGCGGCGGCAGCGGCGGAAGGTCAGGTGCCTGGAACAGCAATGAGGTCGAGGGGCGGGCTGCGCCCTTCGGCGCCACAACTGTCTCTTCGACGTTGGCTTCGACGTTGGTCGTCTTCGTCGGGGTGCCCCGACGGTTCGACGCTTTTGCCGCAGATGCTGCGTCTGGTGCGATTTCGGTGGCAGCCGATTCGGCTCCGACGTGATCGCTCGCCTTCTTCGCGGGCGTGCGCTTGCGGGTGGGAGTCGAGGTCACCTCGCTCGTGGCTGCGGGAGCTGGGGTCTGATCCGCTGCTACTGCCGCAGTCGGGTCGGCCGCCTGCTTGCGACCGCCGAAGAGCCGGCCCTTCTTCTTCGGGTTCTTTGCGACGTTCTCGCCGCTCGTGTTGTTGTCGTCTATGTTCACCATTTCTGGTGTACTCCTAGCCCGGGTGGGAAACCGCGCCACCCACCGGGTACTCTCTCGTGCGCTACCCCGCTGATCCAGCGGGACCGCTACTAAAACTCATGGTCTCCGA
>JBDUDZ010000232.1:0-3548 GCA_040002635.1 Rhodoglobus sp. | reverse complement strand
CCCGCGGCTTCGGCGACGAGGAGTTCACCGAGGTTGCCGACATCATCGCGACCGCACTCAAGCCGGCTCCGGATGTCGCGGCTCTCCGCCAGCGCGTGCTGAAGCTCACCGACGGCTACCCGCTCTACCCGGGTCTCGAGAGCCCCGGAACCTGGAAGTGACAGCAGCAACACTCGACGGAGTCGCCACCGCGGCCGCCGTCAAGCATGAGCTTAAGGATCGCATCCTGGCCCTCAAGGAGCGCGGCATCATGCCCGGACTCGGCACGCTGCTGGTGGGGGATGACCCGGGATCCCTCTCCTACGTGGCGGGCAAGCACCGCGACTGCGCCGAGGTGGGAATCGAGTCGATCCGGGTGGACCTGCCGGCGACGGCATCGGCACAGGAGGTTCGCGAGGCAATCGCCTACCTGAACGGGAACGCGGCGGTCACGGGATACATCGTGCAGTTGCCGCTGCCCGACGGTCTCGACGAGAACGCCATGCTGGAACTGATGGACCCGAACAAAGACGCCGACGGCCTGCACCCGATGAACCTCGGTCGGCTCGTGCTTGGCGTCGGCGGGACTATCAATTCCCCCCTACCCTGCACGCCCGCGGGCATCGTCGAGATGCTGCAGCGCTACGACGTGCCGATCTCGGGGAAGCACGTGGTCGTCGTCGGCCGTGGGCTCACCGTCGGGCGCCCGCTGGGTTTGCTGCTGACCCGCAAGGGCCTCGACGCGACGGTCACGCTGACTCACTCGCGGACTGAAGACCTCCAGTCGTACGTGCGCAGGGCCGACATCCTCGTTGCCGCGGTTGGCGTTGCTGGGCTTATCAAGCGCGAATGGGTGAAGCCCGGCGCGGCTGTGCTCGACGTGGGAATCACCCGGGTTGTCAACCCGGAGACCGGCAAGGCGAAGCTTGTCGGCGATGTTGACCCCGCGGTTGGCGAGGTCGCGGGCTACCTGTCACCAGTGCCAGGTGGCGTCGGCCCGATGACCCGGGCGATGCTGCTCAAGAACGTCGTCGATGCGGCGGAGCGGCTCTAGGCATAATCCCGCAGGTGGACCTAAGAAGCGCGGCTCAGGGGCGGTAGTTCTCGAATAGCAGGTCGGCGATCCGGCTTGCCATCGACCTGAGAAGCGCCATCTCTTCTGCGCCGAACTCTCTGGGCCTGGTGTCAACCACCCCGAGGACGGCGACTCGGTGGCCGTCTGGTGACTCCACAGGAACGCCCGCGTAGAAGCGCAGGTGCGGGGGGCCTACAACCTCCGGGCGCGTGTTGTGCCGGGGATCGGCCGCTAAGTCGGGCACTACCAACCCACCGCGAAACTCGAGTGTGCTGCTGCTGAGGGCATCGGTGCGCGGGCGGCTCACGCCCGTCCCGGTCGTCGTCGCTAGCAGGGTCACCGTGTCGGAGTCGACAAAAAACAGGTCGACACTGCGCACATCGAAAGTGTTCTTCAGGGCAAACAGCAGTTGACTGATGCGATCGACTTCGGGTGCTCGCGACTGCAGGTAGTGCACCGCCGCGGCCCGCGCGACTTCATTCACAGGGTGGGGCGCGAGTGTTGGGGGGTGCTCGAGGAGGTCCGCCAGCGTGGGAGTGATTGCCAGCGCGCAGCGGGAGTAGAGCTCGACCTTGTCGGCATCGAACAGGTTCTGGGTTGCGACAAGGCCGGAGTCGACGTATGCCACCCGTGGCCGGCCCTCAACGATCTGACGAGAACGCAGATTGAACTCCTTAGCCCTGGCCGTGGCGCGCGCCGCAATCAAGCGTGGAAGAGGCACCGAGGCGACTTCCTCCGCCCCCACGACTACGATCGCGGGGCTTGTCCCGCCACCGGCGGCGATCTGATCCAGCAGCGCGGTCATCTCTGCGTCCCACCTCTTCACCGAGATGAGCTGGAAAGACTGGACTGTTCCCAGGGTGAGCACTATCGCGTCATAGCGGCTGATCCGCTCGGGGCTCAGGTAGTTTCGAACATTCCGCACCGACATCCAGGCGCTGGCAAAAACTTCGATATCGGTTCCGCGACGGGTGATGGCAGCTGTGGCCCGCGCCAGATACCCGGCGAGACCGAGATCGTGGCTCCTGACGCCCCAGCCGACGGCGCTCGAGCCGCCAGCGAGCAGGATCCGGTCCGGGTCTGGGCCAGTTCCGCGCGCCATTCCCCGCGCACGTGGAGGGCGTGGAATCCTGCGCCAGGAGTTTGCCGAGAAGGCCTCGAAGCCTGATAGCAGCACCCTGACGAACAGGGTGCCAGTACCAAATCGCATGGGTCTCCCCCAGGGCAGCCACTCAGACGGTGCGCCGAATTCTACTCCCGGTGCGCCCCATCCGACGCGGTTACTGTAAACATTGTCGGCTGGGCGAACCCGTGCTCGGCGAAGGCCCCATCGATCGCGACCTGGATGCGCGAGACGCCCTCGCTCGGCACCAGCGCGATCGCGGCACCTCCGAACCCGCCACCGGTCATGCGGGCGCCGATGGCTCCGTTGGCCTGCGCGGTTTCGACGGCGAGGTCGAGCTCCGGCACGGAGATCTCGAAGTCGTCGCGCATGGAGACGTGCGAGGCATCCAGCAGCGCACCGATTGCGAGCGGACCTTCGTCGCGCAGGGCATCGACGGTGTCGAGAACCCGCTGGTTCTCGGTGATGACGTGGCGAACCCGCCGGAACGTCTCGTCGTCAAGCACGTCGCGGGCGCGGGAAAGGTCGTCGACCGTGAGATCGCGCAGCGATGCAACACCCATGAGGGTTGCGCCCTTCTCGCAGGATGCCCGTCGTGCCGCGTATCCGCCCGTGGCATGTGAGTGCGAAACGCCGGTGTCGATGATGAGCAGTTCGAGGCCGGCCTCAGCGAACCCAAGTGAGACGAGCTGGGACTGAAGGCTGCGGCAGTCGAGGAACACCGCGTGATCCTGTTTGCCGAGGAGGGACGCAGACTGGTCCATAATGCCGGTGGGCGCGCCGACAGCTTTGTTTTCGGCGAGTTGGCCGACTTTGGCGAGCGTGGGCCGGTCGAAGCCGAGTTGCCAGACCTCGTCGAGCGCTAGGGCGACAGCGCTCTCGATCGCGGCGGACGACGACAGGCCCGCTCCGACCGGCACCGTCGATTCGACATACAGGTCGACGCCAGGTACCGCTTGCAGGTCGGCACCGTGCTGCCCCAGTGCCCAGGCCACTCCGAGCGGGTAGGCCGACCAGCCGCCGAGACGGTCGGGGGCGAGATCGTCGAGGGCGAGCGAGGCGAGCTCGTCGGCGAAGGCTGACGCGACACTGAGGTTCGCGTCATCCCGCAGCCCGAGCGCCACGACGGTGCGGCGGTTGATCGCGAATGGCAGCACGAAACCCTCGTTGTAATCGGTGTGCTCGCCAATGAGGTTTACGCGACCCGGCGCCGACCAGATGCCTGTTGGGGCATACCCGTGGATCCGCTCGAAGCCTGCGGCGACGTCATCCCTGATGTCAGTCATGCCTGTGCGATGCCCTCTCGAATGAATTCCGCGGCCTGCTCCGGGGGGATGTCGCCGATCCATGCCCCCATCGCGCTCTCCGAGC
>JBDUDZ010000231.1:0-3556 GCA_040002635.1 Rhodoglobus sp. | reverse complement strand
GACGAACCCGAACCTGACCTGATCGGCGACGTTCGACGGGCCCTCGCCGATGACCATCCGTTGGGGCTGCTGGCGTTGGTCAGCTCGCTGCTCGCCGTGGTCGACCCGCGCAACGTCAGCCCGTTCGAGCGCCCACGTGACCGACCGACGGGACCGTCGAGGGAGGAGTTGCTGGGCACGTTCATCGAGATCGACCAACCGGAGACGTCTGCTCTGCTGGCGGCCATCGCTGCGCTGAGCGCCGACGAGGTCGAGCGGAGACGGATCACGCGCGTCCTGGATGGGCGAAGTCACCAGCTCCCACGGTGGCTCTCGGGCATGGGTGCAGCCGCGGCGTACCGAGCGGTGGAGATGAGCCACCTGCTGCGCGACGGCGACAACGTGATCGTCGGTGTGCGGTTCCCTACAGGCGACGAGCTGACTGCGGTCGTCTACATCGACCACAACCTCGGCACGCTGGTGAAGGACGCGTTCATCGTCCCCGAGCCGATCGGCGATCTGATCGGCCTCATGCAGGCGAAGGTGGACGACCCCGACGCCACGTTCGCCGACATCCCGACCGAGGATGCCAGGGTCCGGATCGTGGACGCCATCGCGACGGGCGCGATCACGTACCCGCCCTTCGAGACCGAAACCTGGCCGGTGTGCCGACCGTTGGTCGAGTGGATTGCCGGCCTGCTGCCCGATGGCGGCCGAGGCTATGAGCGACCGGAGTGGACCGACGACGATCGGGAGCAACTCACCGAGCGGTTCTTCTCGTCGCCCTTCGGCGCGGCCCTCGACAACCGAGATCATCGCGGGTTGCTCGAAAGCATCCTCTGGTTCGGTTGCGACTACGGGCCCGGTGACCCGATGCGATGGAGCCCGGTCGCCGTCGAGATCCTCCTGGACGACTGGATCCCCCGCAAGGTCGTCGCCGACGTCGCGTACTTAGCCAAGGGGCCAGCGGTGCTGCGGGCCTTCGTACGGTTCTGTCACGACGAGCGGGAGGTCCCGTCCCACCTCACCGATCAGACCCTGGAGGCGATCGACCGTTGGGAGCCCGACTACCAGGCCACCATCCGCTCGCCTCGCCCCCAGGGGCCGGCTGCGCTGCTGGCGGCCATGGGCGCCGTCGATCCCGATGGCCCCTGGGCCATGCCGGGTGAGGATGATGACGGGTCGGCGGATCTCGAATCGAGGATGCTCGGCTTCCTCGAGCGCGCCGTGGGTGGCCCACTCGCCCTCGACGCGCTGGACGACACGCCACTTCCCGACGAGCCGTTCGACTGGACCGGCATCGCCGACGACATCCAAGACCGGGTCGCGGAGGTCCTCGATCTGTGCGACCGGTGCTGCGACGAGCTGCTCGACATCGAGCTCCGCACCGCATGCCGACGAGTCCTCGCCCGCATCGCGGTCAACGGGCCCGAGGTGTTCCGACGCCGGGGTCGATCCGACACCGCAGCCGCGGCGATCTGTTGGTCGGTCTGCCGAGTCAACGACGTGTTCGACCAGCGGCAGGGCGGCTTCACCCAGAAGGCGTTGCTGTCTCACTTCGGACTACGGGGCGGCAGCGTGTCCCAGCGTGCCGGCACGCTCCTCGATGCCGGCGGCTTCCCCCGGTATCGGAACGACTTCGCCCTCGGTTCGGTCGACTACCTCGTGTCGACCCGCCGTCGCGACATCCTCGACAAACGCGCTCGGTTCTCCGAACATTGAAGGTTCATCAGTCGCCCGTGTCGCACCGCAGCGGCCGACGACTACGGAGAACCAACCGACAGTCGGTCGACAGAGGCGCGACCGAGGAACTCGAGTTGTTCTGCCTGCACTGCCTGGACGCCCTGCACGGCTGATCGCACGATCGCGCCCGCCGTGCGGTCCACGTCGTTGACGAGGTGACGCAGCGCCAGGCGCTGCACGTGCTCAACGAGGCTCGGGTCAGCGAGGACGGCGAGTTCGTCGGCGAGAGCGTCAGGTCCGTGGCGCTGCAGCAGACGCGCGATGTCGAAGGCGTCACTGCCGACCTTGCGCGGGTCGCGTCGGCGGCCTACTCCTTCGCTGATGCTCAGCTTCACGGCCACGAGCGCTGACGCCCGCGCCACCGCGACGGTGGCGGCGACCGTCGGACCCGACTCGATCCCCTGACGATCAGCTCGACATCGTCGCGAGTGTCGAACGCGAACCGGTGCGTGAGATACGGGACGTAGTCGGGGTCGCCCTCGCTGACGTGCGCCTGGCCGAGTCGCTTGATGACCGCGAGACCGCCGATGAGCGCGAAGGGCGGTAGCTCGGGACCGAGTTGTGCCAGCCGAGCGACGGCGCGGTGCGGTGCGGAACGCTGCCGGCCGCTGCGACCAAGACAACCGGGGCGTCACCAGACACGTTCAACACCCAACGGGGTCGGGTCCCATGCCTCGACGATCTCACGGCCCCGAGCGCGATCCTGGGCAAGGTCCAGAGCGACGACGACGGGGTGCGCAACGCAGAAGCCTGCGGGCGTCGATCGAAAGGCCGGAGTCTCCTGGATCCCGAGACTGCCGGAGGGGGGCATTAGCGCCATTTCCTAACGTTTTGGTGATCGTTATATATCGATCGTGATGTGCATTAGTTCGCTACAATGCGTCTCCATGCTGTTTGAGGAGCCGGCGCTCGATGAGCGAGACCAACGGGCGCTCGACCGGATCGACGATCTGCGGCGCCAGCTCCGGTTCTACGTCGCGGAGCCACGGCGCTGGTCTGGTTTGTTGCGCCGCAACGCCTTCGCGCGGGCGATCCAGGGGTCGAACAGCATCGAGGGTTACGTCGTCAACCTCGACGATGCGCTTGCCGCGGTCGAAGGCGAGGAGCCTCTCGACGCGGCGAGCGAGACGTGGCAGGCGGTGATCGGTTACCGCAACGCGATGACCTACGTGCTGCAGCTCGCCAACGATCCGCACTTCGTGCTCAACGAGTCGCTGCTCAAGAGTCTCCACTTCATGATGATCGGCCACGAGCTTCGGAAGAACCCAGGAAAGTGGCGCCCCGGCGACATCTACGTTCGCAACGACGCAACGGGTGAGATCGTCTACCAGGGCCCAGATGCCGACGATCTTCCCGAGCTCATGAGCGAGCTGGTCGCCGATCTGCAGCGCGACGACCGGACGACCCCCGTGCTCGTCCGAGCGGCGATGGCGCACCTCAACCTGGCCATGATCCATCCGTTCAGCGACGGCAACGGCCGGATGGCCCGCTGCCTGCAAACTCTTGTGCTCGCTCGAGAGGGCATCTTGGCTCCGCAGTTCTCGAGTATCGAGGAGTATCTCGGCGCCAACACCGACGGCTACTACAAGGTTCTGGCTGACGTCGGGCGAGGTCACTGGCCGCCCTCGGGCGACGCCCATCCTTGGGTTCGCTTCATACTCACCGCGCACTTTCGTCAGGCCCAGACGCAACTGCGGCGAGTCAAGGAGTCCGAGGCACTGTGGGGCCTCGTCGAACACGTGGTCACCGCCAAGCACCTGCCGGATCGAACGACCGGCGCACTGTTCGACGCAGCTGCGGGGCGGAGACTCCGTCGCGGCAGTTACCTCGCCAT
>JBDUDZ010000230.1:0-3577 GCA_040002635.1 Rhodoglobus sp. | reverse complement strand
GTGTCTCGCCGTAGGCCGCGCGGAACTGCCGCGAGAAGTGCGCGGGCGACATGAGGGCTTTGGTCGCCATCGTCGGCACGTCGAGCGGGCTGGCGTACTCGCGATCTATGAGGTCTTTCGCGCCGCGCAGCAGTGCGAGGGTCTTGAGCTCCTGCGGCGTCATGGTGTCGAGGGTAGCAAAAGGGCCGCACCCCGAAGGATGCGGCCCTGAGCGTGCTGTGGCGACTAGACCGAGAAGTACAGCTCGTACTCGAACGGGTGCGGGCGCTGGGCCATCGGGATGATCTCGGCGGAGCGCTTGTAGGCGATCCAGGTTTCGATCAGATCCTTCGTGAACACGTTGCCCTCGGTGAGGAAGTCGTGGTCGGCTTCCAACGCCGCGAGTGCTTCGTCGAGCGAACCGGGCACCTGGGGAATCAGCTTCGCCTCTTCCGGGGGAAGCTCGTACAGGTCCTTGTCGACGGGCTCGTGCGGCTCGATCTTGTTCTTGATGCCGTCGAGGCCAGCCATCAACTGCGCGGCGAACGCGAGGTACGGGTTGCCAGAGGCATCCGGTGCGCGGAACTCGATGCGCTTGGCCTTCGGGTTTGTGCCGGTGATCGGGATCCGGATCGCGGCCGAGCGGTTGCCGGCCGAGTAGACCAGGTTTACCGGGGCCTCAAAACCCTTGACCAGTCGACGGTACGAGTTCAGCGTCGGGTTGGTGAACGCGAGCACCGCGGGGGCGTGCTTCAGCAGACCGCCGATGTACCAACGCGCGAGGTCACTGAGACCGCCGTAGCCCTTCTCGTCGTAGAACAGCGGCTTGCCGTCATTCCACAGCGACTGGTGCGTGTGCATGCCCGAACCGTTGTCGCCGAAGAGCGGCTTCGGCATAAATGTCGCGACCTTGCCCCACTCCTCTGCCGTGTTCTTGACGATGTACTTGAATTTGAGGATGTCGTCTGCCGCGTGCACCATCGTGTCGAAGCGGTAGTTGATCTCGGCCTGGCCGCCGGTGCCCACCTCGTGGTGAGCGCGCTCGAGGATCAGGCCGGCGTCGATCAGCTTGAGGCTGATGTCGTCGCGAAGGTCAGCCTGCTTGTCGACGGGGGAGACCGGGAAGTAGCCGCCCTTGTACGGGGTCTTGTTGGCGAGGTTGCCGCCCTCTTCGACGCGCCCCGAGTTCCAGGCGCCCTCTTCGGAGTCGACAGAGTAGAAGCTGGCGTTCTGCTTCACTTCGTAGCGCACGTCGTCGAAGATGTAGAACTCAGCCTCGGGGGCGAAGAATGCGGTGTCGGCAATGCCGGTCGACGCGAGGTACTTCTCGGCCTTCTTCGCAACCTGGCGCGGGTCGCGACCGTAGATCTCGCCGTTGCGCGGGTTGTAGATGTCGAAAATCATGATGAGCGTGCGCTCGGTGCGGAACTGGTCGATGTAAGCGGTGGTGACATCGGGGATCAGCTGCATGTCTGATTCGTGAATCGAGGCGAAACCGCGAATCGAGGAGCCATCGAACAGCTGGCCGACGGAGAAGAACTCCTCGTCAACTGTCGATGCGGGAATGTTGAAATGCTGCTGCACACCGGGGAGGTCGGTGAAGCGAATATCAAGGAACTTGACGTCAGTGTCCTTGATGAACTTGAGCACTTCTGAAGAATCACTGAACATGTGACGGACTCCAATGAGCTTGGTGCTGAACGGCAGCAAACGCGGCCACTCCTGAGAGTAGGGGGAAGGGGTTTCGCTAGCGTCACGCAAATGTTTCGCGCATGTTACGTGCTGCCCCCAATCGCTAGAATTGCCGGATGCCTACCCCGCCCAATTCAGCGATCGAGTGGCCGGGCAAAGGTCTCGGGCTGCCGGCGGTCGGCACCCGTTCGATCGGGCGGTTGGGGCGTCGTATCGCTGCCTTGGCGATCGACTGGGGCACCGCTGTGATCGTCTCGATCGCGTTCTTCCATTACGACGGATGGGCGACTCTGGCGGTCTTCGCCGTCGCGCAGGCGGTTTTCCTGCTGACGATCAACGGCTCAATCGGCCACCTGGCCCTGGGCCTGCGTGTTGTCCCGATCGCGGGCGGCTATCTGGGGGTTTGGCGACCGCTGGTGCGCACGGCGCTGCTGTGCATAGTGATCCCGGCAGTCATCTGGGATCGTGACCAGCGCGGCCTCCACGACAGGCTGATCGGAACCGTGCTTGTCAGGCGCTAAGGCCGATTGAGATCAACGCGGGCGCGGAGCCCTTACCTTGTAGGGGTCGACGCCCTTGGGGATCGGCAGGCCGTTCTTTCCGAGGGAGTTGAGGCGGTTCGAGACGGCCAGAATCTCCTGTTTGCGCAGTGCCGGCTTGAGCGTGCGCAGCTTTGAGGCGAGCTTGAAGAGCGGCACTGAGTCTGCGTCAGGCCCCACATAGAGGAGGCTAACCGGCACGTTTGGCAGAATGCGGGTGACATTGCGGCGCTCGTCCTCAAGCATCCGCTGCGTGCGGCTGCGGGGGCCCTCGCCGATAAGGGCAACGCCGCCGCGACCTACTGCACGATAGACAGCGTCCTGGGTCTTCGGGCTGACGTTGATCGGCATCTCGCTCGCCGTCCAACCGCGGCGCAACGAGCTCTTGAGTACCGCGCCAACCGCTCCTGGTTGGCCGGCAATCTGCGAATAGGCAGCTCGTTCGGCGCGTCTGCCGAGCACGATGAGGAAAAGCAAAATGCCGCCCAGCACGCCCGCGATGATGTAGAGCACGAAGCCCAGAATCTGGTCAGACGAGAGCACGAACGCGAGCACGAGACCCGCGGCGATCGGCCCGAGGAAAGCGAGCAGGAACCACCAGATCGCGTTGCTGTCGTACCGACGGGTCATAGTGAAGACGTCGTACATTTGCTTCAGCCGACCCGGCTCCTTGGGGGGCTTGGGCGCTGCGGTGGAAGTTCTGGCCATGTCTCTAGGATACGGCCCCTTCGATACGGGCTCTGCCCTACTCAGGACACCGCTTGGGCGAAGCCCAGGCTCGCGTCGGCAAGGTGTGTGAGCCCGGCGGGGATGTCGCGGCCCTTGGCCATCATCGAGCGCGCCCACAGCCGTCCCGCCCGGTAACTCGACCGCACCAGTGGGCCGGCGAGGACCCCGAGGAAGCCGATCTCCTCGGCGGCACTCGAAAACTCCACGAACTCTTCCGGCTTCACCCAGCGCGCGACCGGCAGGTGGCGCGGGGTGGGGCGCAGGTACTGCGTGATGGTGATGATGTCAGCGCCGGCATCGTGCAGGTCGTGCAGGGCCTGGATGACTTCGTGCGGCTCTTCACCCATGCCGAGGATCAGGTTTGACTTGGTGATCAGGCCCGCGGCGCGTGCCTGGGTGATCACGTCGAGCGAGCGCTCGTAGCGGAACGCGGGCCGGATGCGCTTGAAGATTCGCGGGACAGTTTCCACATTGTGCGCGAAGACCTCCGGCCGCGATGAGAACACCTCGGCCAGCAGGTCGGGATTGCCAGAGAAGTCGGTGGCGAGAATCTCAACGCCGGTGCCCGGATTCTGCGCGTGAATCTGGCGCACGGTTTCGGCGTGCAGCCAGGCTCCCTCGTCGGGCAGGTCGTCGCG
>JBDUDZ010000229.1:0-3596 GCA_040002635.1 Rhodoglobus sp. | reverse complement strand
GAAGCTCCTGCCCGCCATTTCCGAGCATCATCGCCATCACCAGGGTGCGGGCGCGTTCTGGCTCAACCACTGCGATTCCGTGCACTTCAGTGACCGACTGGGCAAACAGCGCGCTGGCTTCGAGGAACCCTGCCGTCTCGACACCGGATAGCACAAGAGAGGTGGCGACGCCCACCGCCGGGATTGCGGCTGAGGCCCCGACCAGGGCGCCGCCTCCGGTCACCGCGGTCAGGAAGCGCCGCTCGAGGATCGCGATCACCTGGGCTGGCGAGGCATCCGGTTTACTACTGCGGATCGCGCGGATGTGCGCGAGCACAACCGGCCGCTGCACCGAGAGCACCTTGTCGATGCCTTGTGCGACGCGCGGGTGAAGCCCGTCTGGGCCGATCGGCGCGAGCTGCTTCGTCATCGCACAACCGTAACTTGCACCGTGCAGATTCGCCCCGGCGTCGGCTGCTCACACAGCTAGTTCTCGCTAGCTGTAGTCGGAGTTGTACTTGTCGAGCACATCCTGAATCGGGCCATCGAGCACCAGCTCACCCTTGTCGAGGTAGAGGCCGCGGGTGCAGAAGCGCAGCAGGTCGCGTTCGCTGTGAGACACGAGAAAGAGGGTGCGGCCTCCAGCCAGTAGCTCGTCGATGCGGGTGAAGCACTTGTCGCGGAAGCCCTTGTCGCCGACCGCAAGCACTTCGTCGACCAGCAGAATCGGCTCTTCGAGTCGCGAGATGACCGAGAACGCAATGCGCACCTTCATCCCACTCGACAGGTGCTTGTATGGCGTGTCGACGAAGTCAGCGATGCCGGCGAACTCGATGATCTCGTCAAAGGTCTGGTCGATCTCGCTCTTCGGCATTCCGTGTAACCCGGCCGTCAGATACACGTTGTCGCGCACCGTCAGGTCGTTGACGAAGCCACCGGTGATCTCGATGAGGGGAGCGACGCCGCCGCTCACCCGCACCGATCCGGTGTCGGGGAACATCACCTGCGCGACGAGCTTTAGCAGCGTCGACTTGCCCTGTCCGTTGCGCCCGACGACACCGATCGACTCGCCGGGTTGCACCGTGAAGCTCACGTCTTTCAACGCCCAGAACTCACCGGGGCGTGAGCGGCGGTCGCGACCGGCGAAGAGGTCTTTGAAGCTGCGGCGTGATGTGCGGTTGCGCTTGAACCGGATGCCTACCCCGTCGACGCGCATCCCTCCGACCGCGATGGCCGTGCCGTCGGCTGCCGTCGCCATCAGATTTCCTTGAGAACAGCACGGATGGTGCGGCGGAACACCAGGACGCCGATGAGAAGAATCACCGCGGTCATTCCCACGCTCACCGCCACGTCGAACCAGTTGAGGTCTTCGGGGAAGAACGCGCTGCGATACAGCCCGATGATCCCAGAGAGCGGGTTGAAAGCGCCCCAGAACGTCAGGTGCAGCTTTTCGAGGTCGTTGAGCCCGTAGATGATCGGCGAGGCGTAGAACAGCAGGCGCAGGATGAGCTTGACCGCGCGCTCCAGGTCGCGGAAGAAGACCACGAGCGGCGCGATGATCAGGCCGAGCCCGAAGGTCAGGGCGGCCTGCAGGATGATCGCTGGGATCCAGAGCACTGCCTCCCAGTGGACGGGTGCATGGAAGATGAGCGCAAAGACTCGATTCCCTTGCTGAGAACGATCCGGCCGACCCAGATGGTGCGCGGAATCGTGGTGGAGCGGATCAGCTTGCCCTCGCTGGTGAACGCGCGTGTGGCATCCGAGATCGAGCCGTTGAACCAGGTCCACGACAGCAGCCCCGAGACCAAGAAAACAATGTACGGATCCTGGCCCGGCACCTTGCGGTCGAAGACCACCACAAAGACGAAGAAGTAAATCCCCGCCATCAGCAGGGGATCGATGACCGACCACAGGTAGCCGAGGGCCGAGGTTGTGTAGCGCACCTTCAGGTCGCGCGCTGTCAGGAGCCACAGTGAACGGCGATATCGCTCGAACGGCGTCCACCGGGCGCGAGACAGCGTCGAGGTGGTCACGCGTTCACCATACAGACAGGGGCTGCGTTGCTGCCGCCGCGACTACACGAAGAGGTTGGCGCGTTCCAGGTCTTCGGCGAAATCAATCTCGACCGCGTAGAGGTCTGAGATATCGACGGGTACGAGGCGCATCTTGTCGCGCTGCACCGCGAGCTCAAGACCGCGCTCGAAGTAGTCCTGGTCGCCGACCTTGATGAGGTGGCGGATCAGGGCCGCCTTGTCGGTGCTTGAGATGTAGTTGATCCCGACCGCTTCGCCGAGGCCGCCAACTACCGACTTCGACAGCTCGACGATGAAGCCCTCGGCATCCGTCGTGTACTTGACCTCTTCATCAGAGACCTTGGCGGTGTTCACACTGACGAAGCTGCGGTCGGCGGCCACCAAGTCGCCCACGCGCACCAGCACTTCTGGGTCGAACACCACGTCGCCGTTCATCCAGAGCACGCCTCCGGCGCTGGATGCCTGCAGGGCCCGCATGAGGCTCTTGCTGGTGTTCGTCTGGTCGTACTGCTCGTTGTAGACGTACGACGCCTGCGGGAACGCCTCAATGATGTGCTCGAGCTTGTAGCCGACGACAATGCTGACGGCGGCATCATTGCCGAACGCCGCACGAATGTTGTCGAACTGCTGCTGCATGATCGTGCGGCCGTCGTTGAGCTCAGTCAGCGGCTTCGGCAGGGATCGACCGAGTCGGCTGCCCATTCCTGCGGCCAAAATCACGACTTGGGTGGTCGGCTTGGGGGTGCTCACGAGATGTTGCTCCTCAAGGTTTCGTCTGCGAGTGGAACGACGTCAACGAGGAGAGTTCACCCGTTATTCACCGTCGATCCGGCTGTGGGACACACCTTTGTGCTTGTGAGGATTGTAACCGCCGGCTCGGGGAGTCAGCAGAAACAAGGCAATCCGTTGTCGTTTCGTGACACAACGAGATCGTGGGCAACGATCATCCTGAAGAGTGAGCCTGGCCCCCGCGTGCACTTGATAAGTTGTACTCGTGGAAGCCGAGTCTGAGCCGTCGACGCCGCCGCGTCGGGGCCCCGGCGGCAGCTCAGCGGCTGCGCGCGCCGGTGCCACCCGCCGCTCCGCAGCATCGTCGTCGACCGGCGGCGCGTCGCCCGCGACGAAGAAGCCGGCTCCGCGGGCCACAAGCGCTGTCAAAAAGCCCGCGTCGACAGGGAAGCCTGCATCGACGGCGAAGGCAGCGCCGGCAGCCAAGGCAGCGCCGGCGACCAAGTCGGCTCCGAGGCAAACGACGAAGGCAACGTCGAAGCCCGCGGGCAGTTCCTCACCGATTCGCAAGACCGTCATTGCGACACCCGTCTTCGGAGTGAAGCGTCCATCGCCGACTGCCGAGGAGTCGACCGAGCCGCCGACCGCGGAGTCGATTGAGGCGCCGACCGCGGAGTCGATTGAGCCGCCGACCGCGGAGGCCGTCGAAGTACTTGACCTCGCGGAGCCACTCGACGAGGCCACCGTCGTCGAAGAAGTGCCCGTCGAAGAAGCCCAGCCCGTCGCGGCGCCCCCGGTTCACGCACCGCTCTCGGTTCGCGCGTCCGCCCCCGGTCGTGGCCCGACTCGTGTCGC
>JBDUDZ010000228.1:0-3630 GCA_040002635.1 Rhodoglobus sp. | reverse complement strand
CGAAAGCGACGGCGACAGCTGCGGCCAATTGGATGGCCATGCGAGTGCTGGGGATCGGGCGCATCGCGGGGCGGGCAGCCACGGGCGCGGCCGCGGCGTCCTTGTCGGGGTCGCCGTCGGGCGCGGCTTCGGGGTCGCGGTCGGGCGCGGCGTCGGGATCGCGGTCGGGCACGGCGTTGGCCTCGGCGTCGGGCTCGGCGTCGGGCTCGCCGGATTCGCCGGGGCGGGCGGCGGCGGCGTCAGTTCGTTCCCACGTAACAGGACGCGAATCGGCATCGACGGATGTCCTGTTACGTGGGAACGTTTGGAAAGGGAACCCGCTCGCCAGGTGCGACAGGGCGCGGGAAGCGATGCGCACGAGCACAACGACCGCGAGCGCGGTGAGAGACACGAGCGCTGTGAGCGACGCAGCAGCGGTGACCGAGGTGAGCGACAGCAGCGGCGCCGCCGCGCCCAGCGACTCCGGCGCAGCTGCTGTGGCCAGCGACACCGGCGCGATCAGCAGGGTGATGAACGGCAGTGCGACGAGCGAGCCGATTCGCCGCCAGGTCGGGCCGAAGCGCCGCAACCAGACGGAGAAGAACATCGCGGCAGAAAAGGCGATCGCCCCGACGACGGGCTCTAACGCCAGAGTGATTGCGACCCCCGAGGTCACTATCGCAAGCGCCGGCAGCACGATCAGCGACTCGAGTCTGCCCCGCCAGGTATCGACGAGCTTGCTGCGCGAGAGCGTCATAGCCAGTACAGCACCGAGGACAAGCAGCCCGGGCGCCGGATCCACGAGGGCAATGAGCAGCACCGTGGCCGTCATCGCCACCACCGTCTCGACCGCAGCCGGCACGCCTGCACCGAGATTGCGCAGGTACGAAGTCAGCTTCTTAGCGCCGCGCACGATGATCAGCTTGTCGCTTCGGGCGAGGGAGCGCCTGGCGAGACGGCGCCTGGCGAGACGGCGCCCGGCGAGACGGCGCCCGGCGAGACAGCGTCCAGCGAGACAGCGCCTGGCGAGGCGGCGTCGGGCGAGGTAGCGCCCAGCGAGGCGGCGGCGGCAGCCGCGGCATCGGGCGAGGCGCCGAAGATCGCGACGAGCAGCCCCGTCGTCCACTCGATCAGCTGCGAGTCGCTCGGTTCCGGCGGCAGCGGGGCCAGCACGGCGGCGGCCGCTGCGTGGTAGCGGGAGCCCGGGTACATCCGCTGCAACCGCACCTGGATCGAGTCGGCAAGATTTGCCGGCGCCAGCCGCAGCTTGTCGCCCATGACCACCACCTCGCCGAGGCCCGCCTTCTGGGCCATGCGCCGCAGTCGCGACACCGCGATCAGGTTCAGCACCTGCTCGGGCGGGTCGCCGTAGCGGTCGGTGAGCTCCTCCAGCACGCGATCGATCGAATCGTCGGATGCCGCAGGGGCCGAAGCCGTCGACAGCTTCTGGTAGGCCTCCAGCCGCAGCCGCTCCGACTCTACGTACTCCTCGGGAATGTGCGCATCCACCGGCAGTTCGAGGCGGAGCTCGGTCTGGCCCTCCGCGACATCGCCACGGAAGGTCGACACCGCCTCGCCAATCATGCGCAGGTAGAGGTCGAATCCCACGCCCGCGATGTGGCCCGACTGTTCACCGCCCAGCAGGTTGCCCGCACCACGGATCTCGAGGTCTTTCAGCGCGATCTGCATTCCTGCGCCCAGCTCGTTGTTCGCGGCGATAGTGCCGAGGCGCTCCAGCGCTGTCTCTGAGAGTGGCTTCAGGTCGTCGTAGAGGAAGTAGGCGTAGGCCCGCTCGCGACCACGGCCGACCCGCCCGCGCAACTGGTGCAGCTGCGAGAGCCCATATTTGTCTGCGCGGTCGATGATGAGCGTGTTCGCGTTCGCGATGTCCAGGCCGGTCTCGATGATCGTGGTGCTGACCAGCACGTCGAACTTGCGCTCCCAGAAGTCGACCATCACCTGCTCGAGCACGTGCTCGGGCAACTGGCCGTGCGCGACAGCGATGCGCGCCTCAGGCACCAGCTCTTGCAACTGCGCCGCCACCCGGCTGATCGACGACACACGGTTGTGCACGTAAAACACCTGCCCCTCGCGCAGCAGCTCGCGACGAATCGCCGCGGCCACCTGCCGGTCGGAGTACGGCCCCACGAACGTCAGGATCGGGTGCCTGTCTTCCGGCGGCGTCGCCAGCGTCGACATCTCGCGGATGCCGGTGACCGCCATCTCCAGCGTGCGCGGGATCGGGGTCGCCGTCATCGCCAGGATGTCGACGTTTGTCTTCAACTTCTTCAGCGCGTCTTTGTGCTCAACGCCGAACCGCTGCTCCTCGTCGATGATCACAAGGCCGAGGTCTTTGAAGGCGATGCCCTGGCTGAGCAGGCGGTGGGTTCCGATGATCACGTCGACCGTGCCATCCGCCATACCGGCGATGGTCTCCTTGGCTTCCTTGTCGGTCTGGAAACGGGACAGCGCGCGCAAGTGCACGGGGAACCCCGCGAACCGCTCGGCGAACGTCTCCATGTGCTGCTTCACGAGCAGGGTGGTGGGCACGATCATCGCGACCTGCTTGCCATCCTGCACGGCCTTGAATGCGGCACGCACAGCGACCTCTGTCTTGCCGTAGCCGACGTCGCCGCTCAGCAGCCTGTCCATCGGGATGGGCCGCTCCATGTCGGCCTTCACCTCGTCGATGGTGGTGAGTTGGTCTGGCGTCTCGGCGAAGGCGAATGCTTCTTCGAGCTCGCGCTGCCACGGGGTATCCGGCCCGAAGGCGTGACCGCGGCTGGCCATGCGGGCGGAGTAGAGCTTCACGAGTTCGACAGCGATGTCGCGCACGGCCTTGCGCGCCTTGCCCTTCGCCGCCGCCCAGTCACTGCCGCCCATCTTCGACAGCGCAGGAGCCTCTCCCCCGACGTAGCGGGTGAGCAAATCGAGCTGGTCGGTCGGCACGAAAAGCTTGTCGTTGGGGTAACCGCGTTTGTTCGGCGCGTACTCGATCACCAGGAACTCGCGCTGCGTCTTGATCGCGTTGCGCCCGCCGGTCGACACCTCGCGCTGCACCAGCTCAACGAACTTGCCGATGCCGTGGGTGTTGTGCACGACAAAGTCACCACTCTTCAGCTGCAGCGGGTCAACGACGTTTTTGCGTCGGCTGGCGAGCTTCTTGACCTGGCGGGAGTCGTACCCGGCGGCGCGGCCGAAGAACTCGCTTTCGGTGATGACGGCGAGCCGGGCATCCGGCAATTCGAAGCCGACATCGATGGATGCCTGCAGCAGGTACGCGACGCCGGCCTCGGCGGCCTCGGGGAAGGTGTCAACCTCGCGAGCGGATAACTCGTGCTCGGCCAGCACGTCGGCGGCACGATCCACCATGCCGCTGCCCGCTGCGGTCACGACCAGCGTCCAACCGTCGCGCAACAGTTCGCCCACATGCCCCAACGCACCGTCGGGTTGCCCGGCGAAGCTCGGCACGGCGACGCCGTCGATGCGCAGGTATGACTCTTCGCTGGTCGCCTCGATCCCCAACCGCACGGCCGCCACAGCGCTTCGCGCCGCGTCGGAACCGGCGGTCGTGGGCCCATCCTCGGGCACCAGCGCGCCGGAGTCGAAGCTGGAGAGCGTCCACCACGGGCGCGAGCCCGCGGATTCGCG
>JBDUDZ010000227.1:0-3680 GCA_040002635.1 Rhodoglobus sp. | reverse complement strand
CTGCCGATGGAGTACGCCCTCGAGCTCAACAAGCTCATCGAGATGAGCATGGAAGGCAGCGTCGGTTAGCAATGGCGCTATTGAATAAGTCGACGCCCGAGGCGTCGGCGATAGAACTGCACGAGCCTGCCCAGGCGGGGGCCGTGGCCCACAGCGACGGCGGATGGGGACAACCCGGCTACGTGCCGGTCCAGACCCGCTCTGGGCGTTTCGCCTCCGTGTCTCACGACGAGTTTCCCGAGGTTACCGGTCTCGAAGCGGAGTGGAAGCTCACCCCCGTCGCACTGGTTCGTACGCTGATTGACGGGGCCCTGAACGGGGCTCCGTACGAGTACGAAGCGACTCCGACCGAGGGCGCGACTCTTGAGTGGGTTGACCGCGGAGACGCGCGGATCGGCGTGGTCGGGGTGCCAGAGGAACGGGCATCCGCCAACGCGTGGAGCAGCTTCGACAAGGCGCTAGCCGTGACTGTTGCGGGCAGCGAGCACGTGGATGTCACGATCTCCCGCAACACCCTGGGCGCAGAACCCCGTGCCGCCCACACCATCATCACTGCCAAGTCGCACAGCAGCGCCACCGTCATCCTGCAGTCCGGCGGAGCGGCAAGCCTCACCGAGAACGTGGAGATCGTTGTCGAGGAGGGTGCGAACCTCACCGTTGTTTCGGTTCAGGAGTGGGACAACGAGGCGCGACATCTCGCTAGCCATTTCGCCACGGTCGGGCGCAACGCGAAACTCAAGCATGTCGTCGTAACCCTCAGCGGCACCGTCGTAAGGATTAACCCGTCGGTGCACCTCGACGGAGAAGGCGCAGATGGCGACCTCTACGGTCTCTACTTCGCCGACGCCGGGCAACATTTCGAACAGCGCGTGTACTTGCACCACGTCGCACGAAACACCAAGGGCAGGGTCAACTACAAAGGAGCCCTCCAGGGAAAGGGCGCCCACACGGTCTGGGTGGGCGACGTGCTTATCGGTGGCGACGCCGCGGGCACCGACAGCTACGAGCAGAACCGCAACCTCGTGCTCACCGAAGGCACCCGCGCCGATTCCATTCCGAACCTGGAAATCGAGACCGGGGATATCCTCGGTGCTGGGCACGCGAGTGCGACAGGCCGTTTCGACGACGAACAGCTCTTCTATCTGCAAGCGCGCGGCATCAGCGAGGCCGAGGCGCGGCGGCTTGTCGTAATCGGCTTCCTGTCGGAAATCGTGCAGCGCGTCGGAAACGAAGAACTCGAAACCCGGCTTAGTGCCGCGATCTTGCACGAACTTGAAAGGGCAATCGAATGACCGCCGAACGGATCTGCACGCTCGACGAGCTCGAGACGAACAAGGCATACCGCGTAGAACTCGATGATGTCGCGATCGCTGTCGTCAAAGACGAAAGCGGCACCGTGCACGCCATCGGAGACCTGTGTACCCACGGCGATATTTCCCTCGCTGAAGGTTTCGTCGAGAATGACGCGATCGAATGCTGGGCGCACGGCTCTCTTTTCTCGCTAAAGACAGGCAAGCCCCTGAGCCTGCCTGCTTACGAACCAGTGCCGGTGTTCGCCGTGACAATCAAAGATGACGTGGTCTACATCGACCCGACAGTGACCCTCGCCGTCTGAGCGCGGCCGTAAACAGAAATAGAGAAATGTCAGTACTCGAAGTCAAGGATCTTCAGGTCAGCGTCGAGACCGAACAGGGCACGAAGCACATCCTTAAGGGCGTCAACCTGACGGTCGCACAGGGCGAGATCCACGCGATCATGGGGCCGAACGGTTCCGGCAAGTCGACCCTGGCGTACACGATCGCCGGCCACCCTAAGTACCACGTAGAGGGCGGATCAGTGTTGCTTGACGGCGTCGAGGTGCTCACGATGACAGTCGACGAGCGGGCTCGCGCGGGAATCTTTCTTGCTATGCAATACCCGGTTGAGATCCCGGGAGTGCGGATGGGTGATTTCCTACGCACTGCCAAGACCGCTCTCACCGGCGAAGCCCCGGCACTGCGGCCGTGGATCAAAGAGGTCAACGACGCAATGAAGGCGCTGCGCATGGACAAAGCGTTCTCGGAACGCAACGTCAACGAGGGTTTCTCTGGCGGGGAGAAGAAACGTCACGAGATTCTGCAGCTCGAACTGCTGAAGCCGAAATTTGCGGTGCTTGACGAAACCGATTCCGGCCTGGATGTCGATGCCCTCAAGATCGTGTCTGAAGGCGTGAACCGGGCCAAGGACGCAAACAACCTCGGGGTCGTGCTCATCACTCACTACACGCGCATCCTGCGGTACATCCGTCCCGACTTCGTACACGTGTTCGTCGACGGAAAGATTGCCGAAGAAGGAGGCCCGGAACTAGCCGATCGCCTCGAGGACGAGGGCTATGACCGTTACGCGCCCAAAGAAGGCGCCGACGCGGGCGTAGCCTAGAGCCATGGCAACCTCACTTGCTCCCGCACTGTTCGACCAGGTCGAGGAGGCGCTCAAAGATGTCATGGACCCGGAACTGGGTGTCAACGTTGTTGACCTTGGTCTGATTTACGACCTGAGCTGGGACGCGGACAACAACGCGCTAATCATCAGCATGACGCTGACCTCGGCTGGCTGCCCGCTCACCGACGTCATCGAGGAACAGATCGCGCAGTCGCTCGACGGTATCGTCGAGGCGTTTCGCATCACGTGGGTCTGGATGCCTCCGTGGGGCCCGGATCGTATCTCCGAGGATGGTCGCGACATGATGCGCGCCCTCGGCTTCAGTATGTAGTCGCTCGGCTACCGAGTCGCTCGACTACTCGCGTCGCTCGGCTACTCGCCGAGAGGTTTCGCGGCCTTGCGGCGATCTGACGATCGCACTGCTACCCATGCGAGGTAGATGATTGCCGCTCCCACCACGGCCTTAACCACCCCACCAATGATGAATGGGTAGAAGCCGGCCGTAAGCACTGACTGCAGGTCATTGGCGTAGCCAGCGTTGCCGAGCCATGCCGCGAGCCAGGGCAGCCCGAATGCGAAGGGCACTACCGAGCCCGCAAAGAAGGCGAGCAAAGCGCGAACGGCCTTCCGATCCCACTGCTTCTGGGCGAGCCAGCCCGTCAGAATCGCAGCGAAGATAAATCCGATAACAAACCCATAGCTGGGCGACGCGAGCGCTGCGAGGCCGGTGAGATGGGTGCCGTTGTCCTGCGGTGCGTAGACCGGAAGTCCGATCAACCCGAGCACTGCATAGACAAGCAGCGCCAGCCCGCCACGGGTCGCACCGAGAGTCACGCCAACGAGAAGCACCGCAAGAGTCTGGCCGGTGATCGGCACGGGCTCGAGGGGAATCGTAACCTGCGCAAGAACCGCGACGAACGCGGCACCTGCCAGCACCAGCACCGCGTCGAGAGCGAGACTGCGGCTGAAGAGGCGATCGGCGAGGGTGGGGCGACCGAGGGCGAGGGTCAGGTTGCTCAAGGTGAAACTCCTGTACGGATAGTCGAGTGGAGGCGGATTGTTCGGCCGCACAAAGTAGACTAGCTGGCTGGCGCACTGTGGAGCCGCCTCCTTCCCCTCCAAAAGATTCGGACCTTTGCTGTGCTCGCTGTGCACGATCTCGAGCTTCGAGCAGGCGCGCGCCTCCTGATGGAGGGCGTGTCGTTCCGAGTCGACCGCGGTGACAAGATCGGGCTTGTCGGCCGCAACGGCGCGGGCAA
>JBDUDZ010000226.1:0-3687 GCA_040002635.1 Rhodoglobus sp. | reverse complement strand
ACACCCACACAACTTTTCGAGAGTTGCACCTTCGGCCGCTCGGACACGGTTCCGGAGAAGAGTTTAGTACACAGGCGGCGGCCCTAGGGTCGTGGGGTGGGCATCCTCATCGCGATCGTCGCGGTCGTCATCATTGCCGCGGCAGGGGCGCTGTGGTGGCGCTGGCTGACCAAGCGGCAGCTACTGTGGCGTGACCGGCTGGCCTCGCACATCCCGGTCAACTCGAAGTTCTGGCGCGAGCAGAAGGCGCTGCCGGGCGAGTTGCTCTACGTCGCGATCGGTGACTCTGCCGCGCAGGGCATCGGTGCGAGCCGGCCCGAACACAGCTATGTCGGCATGCTGGCGAAGCACATGCGCGCGCGGCTTGCGGCGGCGAACGACCCGCGGATGCTGCGCGTCGCGAACCTCGCAATCTCCGGCGCCACCGTGCCGATGGCCGTGGAGCTCGAGTTGCCGCAACTGCGCCGCCTCGAGCCCGACCTCGTGACGGTGTGCATCGGCGCCAACGACATCGCGAACTGGGATGAGGAGCGTTTCCGCAGCGGCATCCGGGCCGTCTTCGACGACCTCCCGGCACACGCGATAGTCGCCGACTTGCCGAGTTTTTACTTCCTGCCCGGCGAGAAGAAAGTGCTGGTTGCCAACCGGATCGTGAGCGAGGAGGCCGCAAAACGCGGGCTGCAGCTGGTCGGTTTGCATGCGCTCACAAGGCGCCAGGGGTTGCCGGGGATTGTTACGCAGTTCGCGGGCGACCTTTTTCACCCCAATGACCGCGGGTACCGAGTCTGGGCGAAGGCCTTCGAGGCGGCGGTCGATGAGCGTCTGGAGGCGCTGCGCACTCGGCCCGCGGAGGATCACCCGGCCGGATAGCTCACAAGCCCGGCCGCGTCGGCGGCGGCGTCGCAGGTACCGCTTAGGCTGTGCGCATGGCACGCCCCCTCACCCAGTTTCGATGCACCGAGTGTGGCTGGACCAGCGTGAAATGGGTGGGCCGCTGCGGCGAGTGCCAGCAGTGGAACACCGTCATCGATGCCACCGAACCAACTGCACGGGTCACCGCGATCAGGCCGACAAGCGGTGCTCGCGCCATTACTGACATCGGTGCCGAGTCGGTCGCCCACTGGCCGAGCGGCATCGCCGAGTTCGACCGGGTGCTTGGCGGCGGCATTGTGCCTGGAGCCGCAATCCTGCTCAGCGGCGAGCCTGGCGTCGGCAAATCGACGCTGCTGCTCGAGGTGGCTAGTCGCGCCGCGGCATCCGGCCAGCGGGTGCTCTACGTCAGCGCCGAAGAGTCGGTGAGCCAGGTGCGGCTGCGGGCCGAGCGCACCGGTGCACTCCAGCCCTCGCTGTTCCTGGCCGCCGAGACCGACCTCGCGACGATCCTTGGGCAGATCGACGAAGTGTCGCCGCAACTTGTCATAGTCGATTCGGTGCAGACCGTGGCATCCGGGCTCACGGATGGGCTGGCCGGCGGCCCCTCACAGGTGCGCGAAGTGGCGAGCACCCTCATCCGCGTCAGCAAAGATCGCAACCTGCCCGTGCTGCTCGTCGGCCATGTCACCAAAGACGGCACTATCGCCGGCCCTCGCCTGCTCGAACATCTCGTGGATGTCGTGCTGCAGTTCGAGGGCGACCGCCAGACCTCACTACGTTTCGTGCGGGCCCACAAGAACCGTTTTGGCCCGACCGACGAGGTCGGCTGCTTCGAGATGACCGGGGAAGGCATCTCGGAGGTTGCCGACCCGTCGGGCCTGTTCCTCTCCCGGGCGAGGACGCCCGTCAGCGGCACCTGCGTGACGATCGCGGTCGAGGGCCGGCGTGCGCTGCCCGTCGAGGTGCAGGCGCTCATCGTGAAGACGCAGGCTCCCCAGCCGCGACGGGTGGTCAACGGGGTGGATTCGTCGCGCGTGGCAATGTTGCTCGCGGTGCTTGAGCGGCGGGCTGGGCTGCCGCTCTCGGGATTCGACGTGTATGTGTCGACTGTCGGCGGCATCCGGGTGACAGAACCGGGAGCCGACCTTGCTATCGCGTTGGCGATCGCAAGCGCCTACAAAGACAAGGCATTCCCCGTCACCCAAGCGGTCATCGGCGAGATCAGCCTGGCCGGTGAGATTCGCCCGGCATCCAATGCGAAGCAGCGGGTGGCGGAGGCGAAGCGCCTCGGCTTCTCGACCGTGATCGACTCAGACGCCATCCATCTGCGCGAAGCCGTGCGCCTGGCATTTCTGGGTTCGACGGCAGACCGGGTCGAGATACCCGCGTTCTAGAAACTAGATACCGGAGTGAGCGCTAGCTGCCGAGGTGTTGAGACATGACGCTGTTACCCCAGTCTTCGACCCGCCAGCTGATCCAGCCGTTCTCGCGCTGAAGGCTGACCACGATCGAATCAGTCGACCCGTCGGAACTGGTGCGGATGCAGGTAAAGCGATCGCCGATCAGAGTTGGCGGTGCAGGGCACGTCACGTCAATTTTGGCGCCGAGGACTGCAGCATCAGACTGGACCGAATGCTCGGCCTCGCCCTGGAACACCCCGGGCGCGACGGCGATGACCAGCCCCGGGAAAGCGATCACCGCGGCAAAGACCAGCGCCAGTGTGCTGCCCCAGAACGCTAGCGGGGCGAAACCGCGGCCGGTCTCCCCGAAGGTACGGAAAGCGCGCGCGAACAGATAGCCCGGTTCGCGCAACAGTGCCCACAACGCGGACGCGGGCTTGCGGTGACCCCAGGTCATCAGCAGCAGGCGATCGTAGAAGGCGAAGCCCAGAACCGCCAGGTTGGCCAGCACCGCCAGCGCAATGACTAACGGAAAGTTGGAGCCAAGTTTGAAAACCACCAGCAAGACCAGCATTGTCGACAGCTGCAGCGCTGGCATCACGGCAATCGCCCACGACGCGAAGGTGTAGGTGCGCATGCGCTTGATGACGCGCTCCGGAGCAACCTCCTCGGCCATGGCACTCAGAGTGGACGCGGCGGGCATCGCGTTCGCGTGCGATGAGGCAGACCGTGGCTCTGAGGATGCCCCGTCCCAGTCGTCACTCAGCGGGGGCTCAAGCTCACGGAGGGTCATGGCCAGCAAGGGCTGCGCGCTCAGCTCCTCATGCTGCTCGTCAGTCTCGGTGACCAGGAAAGAGGCGTAGTCGATCGCGCCGGTGTCATCACTGCGCTCGCGGTTACGCAGGTCGCGGCGGGAAGGCAGCTCATCACTGTCACCCATCGGGCGCTCGTCGAACATCGGGCGCTCCTCGAACACGGGGCGCTCGTCGTACACGGGGCGCTCCTCGTACACCGGGCGCTCATCGTAGTCAGCGAAGGCGAGACGAGCGGCGGGCTGGATGACGATGGGCGCGCGCGCCTCGGAGGTGTGCTCGCTCCAAGCCTGAGCGTCCCACCAACGTAGCTGGGGCAGCCCCAGCGGATCCGGATACCATCCCGCGGGGACGCCGAACTGATTGTCGTCCACGCCGCAAGCGTATCTGGGACTGTAGCCGATAGAAAGTCGGCATTTTGCGGTTAGCACGCCCAATGCGGGGGGCATTCTGGGCGAAACGGCCAAAATACTGCTTTCTGTGACCAAATCGAGACTCTCAACTATTTTCGCTGGCACCTTTTCGCATTCGCAGGTGACGACTGCTTGCTTCCCGCCCTTTCGCCGTCGCTAGTCTGTCGCCATGGACATCAACTCGATCCT
>JBDUDZ010000225.1:0-3699 GCA_040002635.1 Rhodoglobus sp. | reverse complement strand
GAAGGTCGCGCGGGCTATAGATGGTCAGCATCACTGGCATGGGCGTACCGGGAGTGATCTCGCTGGCGATAAATGCCGCTACTCCGCCGGCCTGCCGTGCCGCGGTGAGCGCTTCTGTCAGGCGCGCACGCAGCAGTGATCGCGCTCGCGCGTCTGAATCTGCGGAACCGAGCCAATCGAGCACATACTCGCGCACCGGGTGGGCAAGTGTCTCGTCGCTGGTGAGATCCAGTCGAGCCCAGGTTCCCATCAGCTGAAAGGTGAGCACCGGGAGGGCGACCTCGGCCGTCGAGCCTGTCACTTGCCGTACGCCGTGTCGAGTGTTGTTGTCGAGTAGGTAACCGAATTGACGTGGGGGAGGAACTGGATGCCCAGCCCGGCTGCCGCCGCCTTCACGTCGACAGTCTCCTGCTTGTCGTCAACAGTTCGTATTTCGATCGTGGCAACTTTCCCGCGAGTTTGCGTATAGGCAATTCGAAGAACCGCATCCAATTCGGCTGCCGTCAGGCTCGAGGTGACTGTCGGGCCGACATGGAGCATCGTCGTGAAGCCGTCCAGGCTCGTGTCGATACTTGTCGAGGTGATTGTCGGGCTTGTTGCAGTAATCGCATCACTGATGGCCGTGGTGTCAAGGGAGTCGCTCATACCGCTGTCGCTTTCGCCTGGGGAGGGGGAGGGAAGGAAGAAGCACGCGGAGAGCAGCACCGCCGTCGCTGTCGCAACGACGGCGGCAATGGCCACGCGGCGCGCATCTACTCGTGCCATGTGTACTGATGCTGCTCGACGACGGTACCCGAGAAGTCATTGAAGTAGTTCTGGTAGGGCTCCATCTCGGCCGAGTATGCAGCGGTGCCCATGTACTTGTCATTGTTGTGGGAGTTGAGGCCGATGGTGCCATCGTTAGCGTCGACTTGCACAGTGACGTGGTTTGCCGTGTTCGGTTTCGGGTCGGTGAAATCGAGGGTGGGCACGATATCGCCGGTGTGCTGGATGCTGAGCACCCGTGTGCTATCGGGGATATTCATCGCGTCGATAGGCGCCCCGTAGGCGAGTACTGCAGCGATGTTGTACTCGCCAGTTTGATGCGAGGCCATATGCCCCGCCATGATGCCGCCCTGGCTGAACCCGACGAGCATAACGGGATCGTTCTTGTCAATCCCTGCCTTGTCCATAGCGACGAGCACGGCGCGTTCGTACTGGGTTTGCTGGTCGGGAGTGAGCATGAGGGCGAGGTTCGAGTCGAGGTCATTTGTTGCCCCGGTGTCACCGTGTGTGAAAAGCCAATCCTGCGTGCTCGGGAGGTTGACTACCCAACGCTCAACCCCGTCGGGCCCGACGACCTTCCGGATATCGACGACCGTGCGATCCTCTCCACCCATTCGGTCGGTGAGGCCCTCGGCCTCCATGTAGTCCTTGGTGGAGTAGAACCCGGAGATTTCAGTCGCATCCTTCTGGGCCTTCTGTTTGTCCGTGGGGTTTTCGGGCATTGGGTCTGGAAGGGGCGGCAATTTGTTCACAGGAGGTGTGGGCGCCAGCAGGTCACTGAGGACCCTTTGAACCAGGAAGCCACCGATGAGCGGAACGGCAACACTGATGAGCAGCGCCAGGAGCTGGGTGCGCCACTGTGCCAGTCCCGGCACCAGGAGGCTTAGCAACAGCAACCCCGCTATGCCCATCAAGAGGGGGAAGACGAGCACGATCCACATCAAAAGTGCTTGCAGCAACACGACAAGGAGCACCAGCGCGACGACTGCGGCGATCGCCAGCAGCATCGCCGTGATGATCGTCTTGAGTACCTTGTCTATCCATTTATTGATCGAGTCAAGGAAGTCACCGATGTGCGCAAAGAAATCGTTGACCTTGTCAAGGAACCCGTCGTTCGTATCCGACAGCGCTACATCGATAAGTTTGATCGCCTGCTCGGCGGCCGCATTAAGGTCGTTTTGCGCCTGAGTTTCCTCGATCGACGCGTCATGCCCTTCGCCCTGGTAGCGGTCGCGCATCGCGGCGAGACTACGAATCTGGTCATCGATGTGGGGCAGATGCGCATCATTCGGATCCGCGTTCTCTAAACGCTCTCGCAATTTGCGCAGGTTGTACATGCTGTCGTCGATGTCAGACACGTGTTTTTCGGCAGCGCTTGCGTCGTCGACTGCCCCGTCAAATTTCACGTGTGCTGCCTGAAGGTCTACTGCGTAGGTCGTGAGCGCCGAAGCCGTTCCCTGGTAGCGGCCGTGCGCAGCTTTCACCTTGTCGGCCAGCTCGTCCGCGCGCTCGGCGATGATGGCGAGGGTCTGACCCGACCCCGCAAAGCTCAACCCGAACAGAGCTTCTGCGGCCTCCTGGATGGCATGAGCCGACGTGCTGAGATCAGTGGCGCGCTGGGCCAACGCGCTGGGGTTACCGGGGAGTGAGGTCATCGTGTCAGTGGCCCTTTCGGCGCTCGGAACGGAGTGCCGTCGCTTGGGCCCTGTCGACTTCCTGGAAGGTGTCCAACACCGACTGCAGCGATTCGCTAATGAATTCGAGGCTCTTCTCGAGCTTGTTTCGGCTGATATCCCATGAGGAGGAGAACTCGTCGACCTTCGATGCAAGGCCGGGATGACCCACGAGGCTCGAAATGTCGGAGCTGACTTTGCCGGCCGCGGAGAATGTGCTGGCTGCAGCGTCGATTTCGCTTCGAGCCTTCGACAGTTCTCCGTAGTCAATGTTCAGATCAGACACGGGAGGCTCCGCTCAGATTCTCGTTGTTCACGCGCAGGCCAACCAGCGCGGTATCCAGTTGGCGCAGCAGCAACGACGCTTCGCGTGCGGTAGCGGCCGCGGTAACCGGGTCGGCCCCGAGCTCAGCCGGTGCGACAGCATCTGCGCCGAGCGCGACAATCGTCTCGGGCGTGAGCAGCGAGGAGACAAGTTCGCGTAGCGCCGCATTATTTGCTTCGAGCTTCGGAAGTTCTGTGCGCAGCGCCGCACGCGCATTTTCGGTTGTGTGGTCGATCACGGAGACTCCAGCCCTGCGGCGCCGATCGAACGACGAAAACTCACTTGCGGTCGAGTTGATGTTAGGGCATCACGCGGATGTACAGGCATGGGCAGGGATACCCATGCAGTCGAATTAGGCGCGAGCCGCGAGCGACGCCATCGCGCTCGTGAAGAAACGCAGGCCGTCGGTGCCGGAGCGCATGGCATCCGGCATGTCAGGGCCGAAACCGGGCTCGGTTGCATGCTCCGGATGCGGCATCAGTCCGACCACGTTGCCGCGCTCGTTGGAGACGCCGGCGATGTCGTTCATCGAGCCGTTGGGGTTGACGCCCGCGTAACGGAACACCACCTGGCCGTTGCCCTCGATGCGCGCGATTGTCTCGTCGTCGGCGACGAACCGGCCGTCGGCGTTCTTCAGCGGCACGACGATTTCGTCGCCCGCGGTGAACTCGTTGGTCCAGGCGGTTGTGGCGTTCTCGACCACGAGCTTCTGGTCGCGGCGGATGAACTGCTGGTGGGCGTTGCGGGTGTGGGCGCCGGGCAGCAGCCGGGCCTCAGACAGCATCTGGAATCCGTTGCAGATGCCAAGGACGGGCACGCCGTTGTTCGCGGCGTCAATGACCTCGGCCATGATCGGCGCGTGGGACGCGATCGCGCCGGCACGCAGGTAGTCCCCGTAGCTGAAACCGCCGGGAAGCACTATCGCGTCGACGGAGT
>JBDUDZ010000224.1:0-3723 GCA_040002635.1 Rhodoglobus sp. | reverse complement strand
GAGACGCTCGCCGAGGTGACGCTCGCGGTCGACAACTGGCGCTGGGCGGGGGTGCCGTTCGTGCTGCGCTCCGGTAAGGCACTGGGGGAAGCGCGCCAAGACATCCGGATCATCTTCAAGCCAGTGCCGCACCTGCCCACCGGTCTCACCGGCGTCGCAGAGCCTTCCAGCCTGCGTGTGTCGATGAAGCCCGCAACCCTCGACCTCGACCTGGTGATAAACGGGCAGGGCGATCCGTTCACCCTGGAGCAGGTTCCCCTGCATAGCGACCTCGGTGCCGGAGAGTTGAGCGCTTACGGTGAAGTGCTTGACGAGCTCCTTGATGGCGAGACGACCCTCTCGGTGCGCGGCGACGTCGCAGAACAGTGTTGGCGGATCATCACACCGATCCTCGAGGCCTGGCGCGCCGACAAAGTTCCGCTCGACAGCTACCCCGCCGGTACCGCCGGGCCCATCGACTGGTCGTAGCCAACGAACTTGACAAGTTCGTTAAGTTACACCCACCGTGACGCCGACCTGCTACGAATGGCATAGGTAACCAACGGGGTCGAGAGAGGTGGCGGCATGTCTGGCAAGAGCGCATCCGCGAGTGGTGTGGCACAGGCCACGCCGAAGGAGGCCTTCGAGATCTCGGGGCCCGTTGACCCTACGAAGTTCTACCCGAAGTTCGGCCCTTTGCCCGCGGTTGTCGGTGTTCGCGACCAGTCCGGATCGTGGGACACGGTGGGTCGCACCCGCGCCCTCCTGCTCTCCGACGGGGGGACAGTGATCGAAACGATCACCGACGTCGATTCGCCGACCTACTTTGCCTATGAACTTTCGAAGTTCACGAAGCTTTTCGGCAAGCTGGTGGGAGGAGCTCGCGCCGAGTGGCGGTTTGAGCGGGTTTCCGGTGGCACCCGCATCACCTGGACTTACACGTTCCACCCGCTGCCACGCGCCGGTGTGATCGTGGGCGCGATCGTGACGCTGTTTTGGGCACCGTACATGAAGCGCGTGCTGCCACCCATAGTGGCCGAAGTAGAGCGAATCGCTAACCGCGCCTGAGGCGCTACAGCGCGACAGTCCGGCTTTCGCCAACGTCGGGGGCGGTGTGCGTGGCCAACGATGTGACGATCTCCAGGGCGCGAAGGATCGCGGGCTTGTCGACAGACCAGTACTCGGCGCTCGTGGCATCCACTTTCAGCAGCGCAACAGTGGGGTCGGTGCGGCCGCCCTCGAACCACGACTCGGCCCAGGGGTTCCAGAATTCGTCGATCTTCGCCTGGTCGCGGCTCACGGAAGCAGTGCCGGCGATCGAAACATGACTCGCGCCGTTGGCGTAGGTCACGTTGACGTGGTCGTCATTTGCGACATCGTCGGTCTTGGGGCTGGGATCCTGGGTGAAGAACCACAGCGTGCCGTCGAAGTCGTGCTCGAGCACTGCCAGTGGGCGGCTGTATAGCCCGCCGTCTTTGCCGCGCGTGGTGACAGTGGCGAACCGCGTGCCTTTGATGATGTCGGTCAGCTGTTTCAGGTCGTCGTCGTGAGTCATGTCTACAACGCTCGCATCGCGGCGCGGTGCTCTCAAGGGGCTTGACAGCCTCGCGCGATGGCGTGCCTGTCAGGGTGCGGTAAACCCCGCCTCGACCATGTCGATGACGCGCTGTGTTACGGCGTCGGCCTGCGCCCGGGGCAGGGCACGCAGCGGCCCGTCGATGAGTAGCATCGCGAATCCGTGCACGGATGACCAGGCGAGAAACTCGGCTTGGGGGCGGCGTTCTGGCGGCATGATCCCGGATGCCACGAACTGGTCCAATGCCGCGGTGAGCAGGGTGAACGGGCTCAGGCCGCCCGGGCCCGACCTCGACGGGGCCCCGGCGTCCTGCAAATCGGCGGGCACCGAGAACGCAGTGCGGAACAGCTGCGGGTTGTCTAAGGCGAAGGCGACATAGCCGGTGCCTACCGCGCGCAGTTGCGCGCGCGCAACTGTCTCGGCGGCTCCGCGCGGGATGGCGGCGATGTGGGCCTCGATCGCCGTCGCAAGCATGGCAAGCGCGGCGTCGCTCACCGCCGCAAGCAGGGCTTCCCGGTCGGCGAAGTGTCGGTAAGCGGCGTTGGGGGAGACGCCCACCTGTCGCGTCGCTTCACGCAGCACTACAGCTTCTGGCCCGCCCGCGCGTGCGAGCTCGACGCCGGCCGCGATGAGTGCCTGCCTGAGGTCACCGTGGTGATAACTCGGGCGAAGGTGGCCGATGGCTGAGGTTGTCACGTGTCTCCTGTGGACTGTCACTTCATTGTATGCAAGTGTTGACAGCGTAAACATATCCCGCTCGGAATCGCTCATGGAGGATCAGATGTTCAGCACCACGGAAGCGTTCAGCGGGATGTCGTCAAACGACGTGACCGCGTCGCGCAAGTTCTATGAAGACACCCTCGGCATTCCCGTCGAGGAGGCCGGCATGGGCGCGATCACTCTGCAGCTCGACTCAGGCTCGGTGGTGTACATCTACCCGAAGCCCGATCACAAGCCAGCCGGGTACACCGTGCTCAACTTCCCGACCGACGACATCGATGCCACGGTCGACGAGCTCGTCGCCAAAGGCGTGAAGTTCGAGATATATGAGGGTGCTCACCAAGACGAGAAGGGCATCGCCAGGGGCAAAGCCGCCAACCAGGGCCCAGATATCGCCTGGTTCCTCGACCCGGCAGGCAACATCCTCTCGGTGCTGTGTAACTGAGTGCTCTTAGCTGAGGCCCTCGGCCTGGGGTTGCTCGCCGCGCACCCATCGGCGACAAGCGGGTGATTGAATTGCGCGGTGACTTCCCTCGCCGTCCTGGCCGCAGACCTGACGGCGGCGAACTTCACAGTCGACGCCCTGACCGCGCTCTGGGGTGAGGATGCCGCGGCCGCCCTCCATCGCGGCCACCGGGTTCCGGCGCTGCGGGCTCTGCACTCAAGCACCCCGCTGTCGACTCTCGCGACCGCGTTCGTGCTGGGCCTTCCCGTGCCGCCGGCCGACCTCGCGGCCGCCCTGCCCGCCCTCGGGCTCGAGGGCGCGATCGAGCTAGGCCTTGTCACCCCAGAGGGCGCGCCACTTCTCGACCTTCGCCCCTACAGCGTTGTCGACGGCAGCGGGGTGACGAGCTGGTGGATAGCCTCCGACCTGGGCGAGCTCGCCCTCGGCCACGCGATCCCGGAGGACCACGTGCTCGGCGTCGGCGGCGCATCCACGACGCTGAGCACTCTTATGCTCGCCGAGCCGGTAGAACTCGCGCTTGACCTCGGCACCGGCTGCGGCATCCAGGCCCTGCACGCCGCACGCCACGCGACCCGGGTGATTGCTACAGACATCTCCGAGCGAGCGCTTCATCTCGCGCGTTTCAATGCCAAACTCAACGGTTTCACGAATATCGAATTTCGGCTGGGCAGCCTGTTCGAGCCGGTCGCGGGGGAGCACTTCGGCCACATCGTCTCCAACCCGCCATTCGTCATCACCCCGCGCGTGGCCGGGGTGCCGTCGTACGAATATCGCGACGGGGGCATGGTCGGCGACGGAATTGTCGCGGCAGTAGTGCGCGGCGTTGAAGAGCGGCTCGCTCCAGGTGGCTTCGCCCAATTGCTCGGCAACTGGGAGTACGGCGCAGGCGATGGCCTCGAGCGCGTGGAGACCTGGGTCGCCGAAACCGGGCTCGACGCCTGGGTGATCGAGCGAGAACGCCAGTCGGTCGAGCAGTATGCCG
>JBDUDZ010000223.1:0-3728 GCA_040002635.1 Rhodoglobus sp. | reverse complement strand
AAGCTCCATGAGGAGATCGTGCGGGGGAGTGCCGCCGACGTGGCGCAGCATTTCGCCGACGGCGCGCGCGGGGAGATCTGCCTGGTCGTCGAGGGGGCGGCGCCCGCGGCATCCGACCTGCCGACCGGCATCCGCCAGGTGCTCGCGCTGGTCGCGGAGGGCGCGAAGCTCAAAGAGGCCAGCGCCGAGGTGGCCGAAGCCACCGGCCTGAGCAGGCGCGAGCTGTATGAGGGCACGCTGGAGCTAAGGGGATCGCGCAGCGATCCTGCGACCGAGGATCCGCTGGCTAGCCGGTAACCAGTTTCACGTCGTACGCGCCAAGCTTCGTGTCATAGCTGGCGAGGTAACACTCGCGGACCGCCCGGTACTCTTGGACTATGGCCGCCGGCGACTCCTTCTACATCACGACGCCCATCTTCTACGTGAACGATGTGCCGCACATCGGGCATGCGTACACGGAGGTGGCGAGCGACGTGCTCGCGCGGTGGCACCGCCAACGCGGCGACGACACCTGGCTGCTGACGGGAACCGACGAGCACGGCCAGAAGATCCTGCGCACCGCGGTCGCCAACGACACGACCCCGCAGGCCTGGGCTGACAAGCTCGTGGAGAATGCATGGAAGCCGCTGCTGAAGACGATCGACATCCACAACGACGACTTCATTCGCACCACTGATGAGCGGCACGAAAAGGCCGTCACGATTTTCCTGCAGAAGCTGTATGACGACGGGCACATCTACTCCGGTGAGTACGAGGGCTACTACTGCGTCGGGTGCGAGGAGTACAAGCAACTCGACGACCTGATGGAGACCCCGGATGGCGACTATGCCGGCCAGCTCGTCTGCCGCATCCACGGTCGTCCGATCGAAATCCTCAAGGAGAAGAACTACTTCTTCCGCATGAGCGCGTTCGAGCAAAAGCTGCTCGATCTCTACGAGAACACTCCCGGATTTGTGCAGCCAGCGAGCGTGCGCAACGAAATCACGCAGTTCGTCAAGCAGGGGCTCGCCGACCTGTCGATCTCTCGCTCCAGCTTCGACTGGGGCATCAAGGTGCCGTGGGACGAAAGCCACGTCGTCTACGTCTGGTTCGACGCGCTGCTGAACTACATCACTGCCATCGGCTACGGAGTGGATGACGCGCAGTTCCAGCGACGCTGGCCCGCCGTGCACATCGTGGGCAAAGACATCGCCCGCTTCCACGCGGTCATCTGGCCGGCAATGCTCATGGCCGCGGGCCTGGAAGTGCCGCGCGCGGTATTCGGTCACGGCTGGTTGCTCGTCGGGGGCGAGAAGATGTCCAAGTCGAAGTTGACAGGCATCGCGCCTAATGCGATCACCGACACCTTCGGGGCCGACGCGTTTCGCTATTACTTCCTCTCGGCGATTACCTTCGGCCAAGACGGATCCTTCTCGTGGGAAGACCTGAGCGCGCGCTACCAGGCAGAACTTGCCAATGGGTTCGGCAACCTGGCATCCCGGATCATCGCCATGGTTACCCGCTACTTCGATGGGGCGATCCCGCAAGTCGAGGCTGATGACGCGATTCTCAATATCGCTAAGCGCGTGACTGTCGAGGCAGACGAGGCGATCGACAGGTTCGCCATCAATGAGGCGCTCGGTTCGATTTGGCAACTCGTTGACGCACTCAATCTCTACATCACCGAGAAAGAGCCCTGGGTTCTCGCAAAAGATCCCGCTGACCGCGCGAAACTCGAGGTTGTGCTGGCGACAGCGGTTCGCGGTCTCGGTACGCTCGCCGTTCTGCTCTCACCGGTGCTCACCCAGGCGACCCAGAAGCTTTGGCTCGCCATCGGCGGCGTCGGCGGGCTCGATGCCCAGCCGATTCAGACTGCGTGGGAGTGGACAGGCGGCACCGCCGTAACCCCGCTCGACGGAACGCTTTTCCCGCGGATCGAAACTGAGACGCCGAGCGCGTGACTGAGGCGCACATCCGCCACCGCGGATCGGACGGGTCTCGCGATCTTGAGTACCCGCCACTGCCCGAGGCGCTCACGGTGGGGGTGTACGACAACCACACCCACCTCGAGATTTCCGACGGCGTGGAGGGCGAGCAACTCGACTATCGGGAGCATCTCGACCGGGCATCGAGCGTTGGCGTGCGTGGGGTGGTCCAGGTCGGCGGTGACCTCGAGACCTCGCGCTGGTCTGCCGAGATCGCGTCACGTGAGCCGCGGGTGCTTGCGGCGGTGGCGCTGCATCCGAACGAGGTGCCGCGGTATGCGGCATCCGGCCAACTCGATGCTGCGCTTGCCGAGATTGATGAGCTCGCCTCCCGCCCCCGCGTGCGTGCAGTTGGAGAGACCGGGCTCGACTTCCACTACACCACCGAGCCCTCAGATCTTGCGGCGCAGGTCACCTCATTTGAGGCGCACATCGAGATCGCGAAGAAGCACGGTATTGCCCTGCAGATTCACGATCGGGATGCCCATGACGAGGTCATCGCGACGCTCCGACGGGTGGGTGCGCCTGAGCGCACGGTATTCCACTGCTTCTCCGGTGACGCGCAGCTGGCGCGCCTCTGCGCAGACAACGGCTGGTACCTGTCGTTCGCGGGAACCGTGACGTTCAAGAACGCGGGCAACCTGCGCGAGGCGCTGGCTGTCATCCCTCGGTCACGGATCATGGTCGAGACTGATGCGCCTTACCTGACCCCGCACCCCTTCCGCGGCCGGCCCAACTCGCCGTACCTGCTGCCGTACACCCTGCGCGCGATGGCCGCGCACCTCGAGACCGACGTGACGATGCTTGCCGCACAGGTCTCGACTACGACCGAAGAGGTCTACGGCAAGTGGGACGCCGAGCCGGTCACGGTGAACGACGGCCCCTTCTCGGATCTCGCGTGACGCTGCCCTCTGCTGGCGCCCTGCCCTCGTCCGGTGCGCTCCTGGGCCCGGCCCAGATCCGCGAACTCGCGGACCTGCTCGACCTCCAGCCCACTAAGAAGCTCGGGCAGAACTTTGTTATCGACGCGAACACAGTCCGGCGCATCGTGAAAATTGCGGGGGTGACCGCCGGCGAAACAGTGGTCGAGGTCGGCCCGGGGCTGGGATCGCTGACCCTCGGGCTGCTCGAGGCAGGGGCATCCGTCGTGGCTGTCGAGATCGACAAGCGGCTCGCCGCCCAGCTGCCGATCACTGTGGCGCAGCTGCAGCCGGCCGCCGCCCTCACCGTGCTCACCGAAGACGCACTGAAGGTCACGTCGCTGCCGGGGGCGCCGACCGTGCTTGTGGCGAACCTGCCGTACAACGTGTCGGTGCCGGTGCTGTTGCACTTCCTCGAGCATTTCCCGACGATAAAGCGCGGGGTGGTGATGGTGCAGGCGGAGGTCGGCCAGCGCATAGCGGCCGGCCCGGGCTCAAAGGTTTACGGCTCGCCCTCGGTGAAGGCCGCCTGGTACGGCGCGTTTTCGACTGCGGGGCAGGTGAGTCGCCAGGTGTTCTGGCCGGTGCCCAACGTCGACTCGATACTCGTGCGTTTCGAGAGGCACGAGCAGCCGGGCACGGAGGCCGAGCGGCTTGCCACATTCGAGTTGGTGGATGCCGCGTTCCAGCAACGCCGCAAGATGCTGCGGCAGGCGCTCGCGGTCGTCCTCGGCGACTCGGCTGCGGCATCCGCCCGGCTCGAGGCAGCGGGCGTCGCCCCCACAGCCAGGGGCGAGGAGCTCACGGTCGCGCAGTACCTCGCCATCGCTCGCGCCCGCTGAGT
>JBDUDZ010000222.1:0-3771 GCA_040002635.1 Rhodoglobus sp. | reverse complement strand
TCCCCGACAGTGCCTTCGGCGGCCGCCGTGCGCTCGGACGAGATCGTGGCTCCCAAGAAGACGCCATGTTCCCAATCCCGTGCCTCCGCCACCAGAGGCACGTTGGTGGCACGCCGGCCGCCGAAGATGATCGCGTCGATGACGACGCCCCGCGGGTCGTCCCAGTCGTCCGAGATGGACGGGCACTGGGCGGCCGACACGGTAAAGCGTGAGTTCGGATGGGCAGCAGGGGTGCCGGATGCCGGCGTCCAGTCCTGACCCGTCCAGTCGACGAGATGGTCGGGCGGGCTCTGCGTGAGCCCCTCCCACCAGACGTCGCCGTCGTCGCGGAGTGCGACGTTGGTGAAGATCGTGTTGCCCCACATGGTCTCGACCGCGGTGGCGTTCGTCGACATGCCGGTGCCGGGAGCGACGCCGAAGAACCCGGCCTCGGGGTTGATGGCGCGCAGCTTGCCGTCGGTACCGGGAGCGAGCCAGGCGATGTCGTCGCCGATGGTCTCGACGGTCCAGCCCGGGATCGTCGGCCGCAGCATCGCGAAGTTGGTCTTGCCGCACGCGCTGGGGAACGCCCCGGCCACGTGAAAGACGCGCCCCCGCGGGTTCGTCACCTTGAGCAGCAGCATGTGCTCGGCCAGCCAGCCCTCGTCGCGCGCGATCACGCTGGCGATGCGCAGGGCGAAGGCCTTCTTGGCCAGGATGGCGTTCCCGCCGTATGCCGAACCGAACGACCAGATCTCGCGCGTCTCCGGAAAGTGCGTGATGTACTTCGTGTCGTTGCAGGGCCAGGCGACATCCTGCTCGCCACCGATCTCATCGGGAGACAGGGGCGCGCCCACCGAGTGCACAGCAGGTACCCACTCGGTGCCGGGTGTGATCAGGTCGAGTGCGGCAGACCCCATTCGGGTCATGATGCCCATGCTGACCACCACGTACGGCGAGTCGGTGACCTGCACGCCGTAGCGCGACAGCGGGCTGCCGAGCGGGCCCATGCAAAACGGCACCACGTACATCGTGCGTCCCCGCATGGCACCGTCGAACAGACCGTTCAAGGTCTCTCGCATTTCGGACGGCTTGGCCCACTGGTTGCTGGGCCCCGCGTCGCTCTGGTTCTCGCTGCAGATGAAGGTGCGTGATTCGACGCGTGCCACATCTGCGGGGTTACTGCGGGCGAGGAAGCTGTATGGCCGATGTTCCGGGTTGAGTTGGACGAGGGTGCCAGCGTCAACCATGCGACGCAGCAGTTCATCCTGCTCGGCGCGCGATCCGTCGATCCAGACCACGGCATCCGGGATCGTCAATGCGGCCAGCTGGTCGACCCAGGCGACGATGCGCGGGTCGGCATTCCGCGGCACGGCATGGCGGCGGAAGATCGGGAGCTTGAGAGGTTCGGCGTGCGCAATAGTCGGGCGGGGTTCGGCGGTCAAAGTCATGGCGCTTTCCTTCCGGCGATCGGTGGCATGCGCCTGGGTGGCGCTCTCGCAGCTGATGGTTCGTGCGACTGATTCTCGCGATGTCTTGTAAGAATCGGTATGTCTTCCACTCTGACCGACTTTCTCGCCGTGAGGTCGGGAATTCTCGCGAAAGAACGTGACTTCTTTGCGTAAGCTGCATTTTGTGAACGATCTTGCAACCCTCGGCCAAAGAAGGCGCCACTTCCGCAACGCGGCAGGCCTCACCCTCGATCAGTTGGGCGCTGACGCGGGAGTGGCGGCCAGCCAGCTCTCCCTCATGGAGAACGGCAAACGGGAGCCCCGCCTGTCGCTACTGGGGGTCATCGCGGGGCGCCTGGGCATCCCCGTCTCAGAGCTTCTCGACGGCAATGCCCCTACGGAACGCGCGGGACTCGAGATCGAACTCGACCGTGTTCAGTCCAGCACCGTCTACGCCGAGCTCGGTCTGCCGGTGCTCCGAGCGGGCAAGAGCATGACGGATGACACCCTCCGCACGATCGTCGGCCTTCACCGCGAACTCGCGCGCCGAGCCCGCGAGGCGATCGCCACCCCGGAAGAGGCCCGCCGCGCCAACACCGAACTGCGCGCGCTCATGCGCACGCGCGACAATCACCTGCCTGACATCGAAGATCTCGCGCAGCGCGAGGTCAACGCGGTCGGCCACACCACCGGGGCGCTCACTCACCGCAGCGTCGGTCGCATGGCGGAGCGTCTCGGATTCGAGTTGGTCTACGTCTCCGACCTGCCCCACTCTGCTCGCTCGGTGACCGACTTCGAGAACGGGCGGATCTACTTGCCGCCTGCCAGCATCCCGGGCGGCCACGGTCTGCGCTCGATGGCGTTGCAGGCGATCGCGCACCGGCTGCTCGGTCACACCGCACCCGAGAGCTATGCCGACTTCCTGCAACAGCGCCTGCAGATCAACTATTTCGCCGCTGCGGCTCTGATGCCCCGCGAGCAGTCCGTCGAGTTCCTGACGGCAGCGAAAACCGACCGCAACATCGCCGTCGAAGACTTCCGGGATGCCTTTGGGACGACCCACGAATCCGCCGCGCTTCGCTTCACCAACCTGGCGACGGCCTATCTCGACATCCCGACCCATTTCTTGCGGGTCGGCGGCGACGGAGCGATCAGCAAGGCGTACGAGAACGACGGACTGCCGCTGCCCGTCGACGTGACCGGGTCGATCGAGGGCGAAATTGTCTGCCGCAACTGGAGCGCGCGGCAGGCTTTCGCGCGCACCAACCGCACAACCGAGTTCTACCAGTACACCGACACCCCTCGCGGCACTTTTTTCGAGTCGACCCAGACCGGAACCGGCGCGAACGACGAGTTCTCGATCACGATCGGCGTGCCGTTTGAGGCGTCGAAGTGGTTCAGGGGTCGCGAGACCACGCGCCGAGAGAGTTCACGGTGCCCGGATGCCTCGTGCTGCCGCCGTCCGCCGAGCGAGTTGGCCGACCACTGGGCCGGCCGCGCCTGGACGAGCGCCAAAGTGCACGCGCACATCTTCTCGCCGCTGCCCTCCGGCACCTTCCCGGGAGTGGATGACCGCGAGCTCTACGAGTTCTTGGAGTCGCACTCCGCTAGCTAGCGAGCGCGCCGCCCCACTCCGCTAGCTAGTGCCGCCCTACCGCGCGGCGCTCTTGAGCGATCCGGTGGTCTTCTTGCCGTCGTCGTAAACAGTGCAGAGGATCTCGCGATCGCCGTTCTTCCAGCTGTCCTTCGTCGGGAAGTAGTACGAGATGTCGAGGTTCGAGTCGTCGAAAGCGATCCCGACGAACGCGGAGAATGCCTCGCCGCAGCCCTGGTCGGCCTGGGTCTTGACGGCATCTTCACCGGGGAAGCTGCCCTCCGCCATCTTGATGCTCTTGAACGCCTCCGAGTCGTGCGGGGTCGAGCATGGAACGATCGGCGCCGTGGTGACGGTGCCGGTCGCGGTTGCGTCGTTGAGGCAGTCGCCGACCTTGATGCTGAAGACGTCTGCGTTGTCATTCGCCGCGGTGGGGGTGCCACTGGCGTCGCGCTGGGTGGTGTTCGTCACCTGGTTGAGCAGGCTGCAGCCTGACAGGAGCAAACCGGCGGCGGCGATCGTGGTGATCGCGATGGCGCGAGCCCAGCGGGCGGAATGATTCGTCGTAGGCATGTTTTCTCTCGATTTTTCTAGGCTGTGAAAGTGCTGAGTACCCATCAACCCTAAACGAATCCGTACCCCATGGGGGACAGTCCCGCGGACGTTCAGCGAGCCTCCATAAGCGCGAGCACCCGGTCGTGCAGGTGGCCGTTCGTGGCCACCAGGCTGCCCTCGCTGAGCGAATCG
>JBDUDZ010000221.1:0-3842 GCA_040002635.1 Rhodoglobus sp. | reverse complement strand
CTCGAGATGGGCATCCCGGAGCCGACCGAGACCTACTCGTCGTCGCCGCACCTGTTCACCGACCTCGACATCCCCGAGGGCACGAAGGGCCGCCTACCCGGTGCCCCGCCCGCCCGCGCTCGCGAGGCCGCACCCTCATCGGCTGGCCGCGATGGTGGACGTGGCGGTCGCGACAGCGGCGGTCGCGGCGGTTCCTCATCTGGTTCGTCCTCGTCAGCGGGAAGCCGCCCCGCCGGTTCCGGCGACCGTCCGGCCCGTTCCGGCGATCGCCCCGCCCGCGAGCGCACGCATACCTCCACCGACGCGGTGCGCGATAGCGCTGCGGGCGGCGGCACCCACGACGGCGCTTCGGCGACGAAGCGACGCCGCACCCGCACCCACCGCGGTGGCGGATCGGGCGCGGCGGGCCAGGCAACTCCGCCGCCAGCCGCCTAGGCGCTTCTACTCGCCCCACGATCCTTTCCCCACTGACGCCGCGGGCTCGTTCAAACGTTCCCGCGTTGCAGGACATTGTCCTGTTACGCGGGAACGTTTTGGAAACCCATCCCCTCGATGCACGACGGCGGACTTTCAGGCGCAATCGCGGTTCGGCCAAGGCGGGGCGGGCAGGGGGCGGGCGAGGCGGGCCGGGGCAGCTAGCCGACGAACGGCGCAGCGCCGGTGCCGCGCGCGATGAGCTTCGCGAGCACGTCCGGTTCGGTGGTGTTCTCGGCGAGCCGGTTGGGCTTGCCCTCACCGTGGTAGTCGCTCGCCCCCGTCACTTCGAGGCCGAGCTTGGCCGCAAGGTTCAACAGCCGTTTCTTGCCGTCCTCGGTGTTGTCGCGGTGGCGCACCTCCAGGCCGAAGAGACCCGCATCGCGCAGCTGGCGGATGACCGTGTCATCCATCGCCCGGTACTTGCCGTGGGTCGCAGGATGCGCGAGCACCGGCACCCCGCCCGCGGCCACAATCATGCGCACACCGTCGAGCGGCGACGGCGCGTAGTACTTCTCGTAGTAGCCCCCCCGCCAGTGCAGAATGCTCTCGAATGCGGCGCTGCGGTTAGGCACTATCCCCTTGCGTACGAGCGCGTCGGCGATGTGCGGGCGACCGAGAGTCGTGCCGTCAGACGACTCGGCGAGCACGTCATCCCAGTTGAGGTCGTAATCTTTCGCGATCTTGGCGACGATGCTCTCGGCTCGACGCAAACGGCCGTCGCGGATGCGCGCGGTCTCTGCCACAATCGTGCCGTCAAGCGGGTCGAAGAGGTAGGCAAGCATGTGCACGCTCGCCGGGCCGTAGTTTGTGCTCAGCTCCATGCCCGGGATGACAGTGAGCCCGGTGCCGGATGCCGCGGCAAACGCCTCACTCCACCCTGCGGTCGAATCGTGGTCGGTGATGGCCACCACGCCGAGCCCGGATTCCACGGCCGCAGCAATGAGTTGGGTCGGGGTCTCCGTGCCATCTGACACCGAACTGTGAGTGTGCAGGTCGATCGGGGCGGGCATCCTGCAAGCCTAGGCGGTGCGCAGAAGGTGTTCAGGGAAGTGTCGGTTAGGCTCGGCCGCTATGTTCCGCAGTTTCTTCGCCGCCGTGATCGTGATCGTTGTGGGCGCCGCGCTGCTCGTCGCCGCCTGGCCTCAGCTCTTCGGCTTGGCGCAAACACCGGTCATTGCGCAGGTCGTTTCACTTCGTGGCCTGGCTGTGGCGATTGCCCTCATCGGTGTCGTAGCGCTCACTCTGCTCGCGCTCATCTCCGGCGGGTTGCGGCGCTTTGCGGCGACGATCGCGGTGATGCTCCTGGTGTTCTGTGCAATCACCGTCGCCGTGTTGTCTACCCGGGGTTTCGGAAACACTGGATTCGAATCGACCGGCGCAAACGATGTCACTGTGCTGAGCTGGAACACGCTGGGCGATGCCCCCGGCGCTGACGCGATAGCCAAGCTGGCGCTCGCCAGCGGTGCCGACATCGTGACGTTGCCCGAGACGACGAACGCGACAGGCATCCAGGTTGCCGAACTGATGAAAGCGGCGGGCAGCCCCATGTGGGTCTACACGGTCTCTTACGACCAGATCTCCAAATCCCGCTCCACGACCTTGCTGGTCAGCGCCAACCTCGGCCAGTACTCGGTTGGCACCGCGGCAACAACGACTTCGGTGGTGCCGACGATCGTCGCCACCCCACTGAGCGGTGTCGGCCCGAAAATTATCGCCGTGCACGCCGTCTCTCCGATGCCAGGCGAGATGACGCACTGGCGCAGTGATCTGAAGTGGCTTTCCACCGCCTGCTCCGGCGCCAACGTCATAATGGCCGGCGACTTCAACTCGACACTCGATCACTACGCCGGCCTCGGCGCAGGCAAGGCCACGATCGGCGATTGCTCCGATGCCGCACTCGCCACCGGCAACGCGGCGGTCGGAACCTGGCCCGCGGCCCTGCCCGCGCTACTCGGTGCCCCCATCGACCACGTGATGACGACGGCGAATTGGAAGGTGACGGGGATGCGCGTCATCCAGTCGCATGACGGCGACGGCAGCGACCACCGGCCGATCCTCGTGCAACTGAGCCCCGCAGGCTGAGCGCGAGCATCTGCTTCTGGGCACCCGGCCTCGCTGGGGCGAGAATAGAGCTATGGCCGAAGAGAAGGACGCGCCGCGCGCGACATCCAACCGTTCAACCCTGCCGAACTCAGCGAGCTTTGCCGACTACATTTCCGGGCAATGGGCGGAAACGACGGACACTGTGCCCGGCCTGCGCGAACATGCGAAGTACGCGGCCGAACGTCGCGCAAAGCTCTCGGCACTGCACCCGGGTAAGCGACTCATCCTCCCGGCCGGCGACCTCAAGACCCGCTCAAACGACACCGAGTACGCCTACCGTGCACACTCCGCCTTCGCCCATCTCACCGGCTGGGGCGCCGACACCGTAGCGGCCAGCGTGTTGGTCATGGAGCCCACTGCCGACGGCCATGAGGCGACCCTCTACCTGCGCGAGAGCGCGAAGCACGGCAGCAGCGAGTTCTACGCGAACCCCCAGATCGGCGAATTCTGGCAGGGGAAACGCCCCTCGCTTGAGCACGTCGCCGCCGACCTCGGGCTTGCGACCGCGAGCCTCGCAGACTTCGCGGCGGTGCTCGACTCGGTGGATGCAACGACACTCATTGTGCGCGATGCCGACCGCGAGATCACCGACCAGGTCGACGGGCGCAGGCTGCTCGCCGCCGAGCATGTCGACAGCGAGTCACTCGAGACCGATGGCGACACCGAGCTCTACCGCGACCTCAGCGAGATGCGCCTCACCAAGGATGCGTTCGAGATCGCCGAGATGCGTGCGGCAATCGCGGCCACGAAGCACGGGTTCGACGACGTGATCGCAGACTTCCCGGACGTGATAGCCCATGCCCGTGGTGAGCGCGTCGTGGAAGGGACTTTCAACCGCCGGGCGCGGGCGGAGGGCAACACCGTGGGGTACGACACGATCGCGGCATCCGGACCGCATGCCTGCATCCTGCACTGGACCCGCAACGACGGTGCCGTGGTGCCCGGCGACCTGATCCTGATCGACGCCGGCATCGAGCGCGACAGCTACTACACGGCCGACATCACTCGCACTCTGCCGGTGAACGGCACCTTCACGCCCGTGCAACGCCAGGTCTACGAGGCGGTGCGCGAAGCAGCGGATGCCGCATTCGCCATAGTCACACCCGGCATCAGGTTCAACGAGGTGCACGCCGCCGCCATGGCGGTCATCGCGCAGAAGACCGCCGAGTGGGGCTTCCTCCCGGTGTCGGCCGAGGAGTCTCTTGCCGAGGGCCAGTACCACCGCCGCTACATGGTGCACGGCACCAGTCATCACCTCGGCA
>JBDUDZ010000220.1:0-3851 GCA_040002635.1 Rhodoglobus sp. | reverse complement strand
TCCCGGCCGGCACGGGTCTCCCGCGCTACCGCGACGTGTCAGTCGAGGCGACCGAAGAGGCGAAGTCCGAGCGCTACCCGAACCGCATCTTCACTGATGAGTCGGTGTTCAGCGAGAGCGACCTGAGTTTCGTCGACTTCGACAGCTTCAGCTCTGACGACTACACCCCCGGCACCTACAACTAAGCAGGAGCCGCACGAAAGGCCCGTCACCTCCTGGTGGCGGGCCTTTCGTCGTTGAGTTGGCCGAATCGGTATACCCCCAAATGGGTGCCACGATAATCGGCGGCTGTTGCGGCGCGCGCTCGACTGCCAGCATCAGGTGACTCGACGAAAGCGCGCCATGAACGAACACGCCATAGATGACCTGCTCAGCACGGCGCTGTACTCCTGGTACACGGCAGTTGCCCGATGGATGCCCGGAAGCCTCGAGGCCACGAAGGCCTGTGCCGACTGCCACCACGCTCTCACGGCAGTCATCGAACCTGAAGAGTGGCCCCACGAACTCGTAGACAATCTCGCCGCCGCGCTGTCTGAAGTCGTTCGCCAGGTTGCCGAGTCCATCCTCGAAGAGGAGCCCGGTGACCCCGAGATCGGGGCATCCCTTGCCCAGGCGATTGTGATGGCGCGATTCGTGCGCCATCGTGCCGACATCGTCGATGTTCTCGAGCAGTGCATCCCGCCGCGCCGCGCCGCGTTTCTCGAGCTCGAGCTCGACCTCGCCCAGTTGGGCTAGAGCCCGTCACTGGCGCCCGACCGCTGAGGGTTTATCGGCCCGAGCGTTGACCCTCTATTGCGGGACTGTCCGCGTCAACGGCACCCGGATAACGTTGGACGTTCAGGGGGGACAATGCTGCGTTTCCCAGGGGCGTAATCCGAGTGCCGTAAGGGAGTGTGGGCGATGTCGTCGTTGGCGGAGATCCTCATCATTCGCGGCCTCATGCCAATAGAGAGTCTCGATGCCATCAGTGGCAATCAGGCCACCGACGATCTCGAGGTGCTCCGGCTCATCGAGAAGGGGCACATCACTGACGCGCAGGTCGCGTCAGCGCGAGCGGCCCAGGCCGGTTTCCCGTTCATCGAACTCGTTGACTACCAGATCGACCGGGCGGTCATCGCACTGGTTCCCGCCCAGATGTGTCGGCGCCATGTGCTGCTGCCGATCGCCATGAATGGCAACCGACTTGTCGTCGCGATGGTGGATCCGGGCAACGTTTTCGCGCTTGACGATGTTCGCGCGGCGACTCGACTTGATGTCGACCCGGTCGTGGCGGAGCGCGCCGACCTCTATTCCACTATCAACCGCTACCTTCGTGCAGACGGTGAACTCGGCGAGCTCACCTCAGCGCTGGAGGGCGAAAGCGCCCCGAGCGCCTCGGCCGCGGTGGCACTTGTCGACAACGGCGAAGATGACGCGCCCATCGTGCGCTTCGTCAACCTGCTGATCACGCAGGCCATTCAAGACCGTGCATCTGACATCCATATCGAACCTGGCGAGCACGACCTGCTGGTGCGCTACCGCATCGACGGTGTGCTTCACGAGATGCAGCGCGCGCCGCGCAACATCCAAAACGGTGTCATCTCGCGCCTCAAGATCATGAGCGACATCGACATCTCGGAGCGTCGCAAGCCGCAGGACGGTCGCATGTCGTTCGTTCACGGCGGCCGCCAGATCGATCTCCGAGTTGCGACGCTGCCGACGGTATTCGGCGAAAAAGTCGTCATGCGTATTCTCGATACCACCAGCACGAGCCTGGGCATGGAACAGTTGCACCTGCTCGAGCGCAATGCCGAGGCATACAAGCGCTCTTATACGAAGCCCTACGGCATGATCCTTGTTACCGGCCCGACCGGTTCGGGCAAGTCGACGACGCTCTACACGACCCTGCACGCAGTTGCCCGGCCCGAGATCAATGTCATCACAGTCGAAGACCCGGTCGAGTACCGGATGCCCGGCATCAACCAGGTGCAGGTGAACCCCAAGGCGGGTCTTACCTTTGCCAGTGCGCTGCGATCGATCCTGCGATCCGACCCCGACGTCGTGCTCCTCGGTGAGATCCGTGACCACGAGACCGCGCAGATCGCCATCGAAGCCTCGCTGACCGGCCACCTCGTGCTTTCCACGCTGCACACCAACGACGCCCCGAGCGCTATCACCCGTCTGACCGAGATGGACATCGAGCCGTTCCTTGTCGGATCTGCACTCGACTCAGTAGTTGCCCAGCGGCTCGCGCGCCGCCTTTGCGACCGCTGCCGCGAACCGTACCAACAATCCCCGCAAGACCTCGTTGCGCTCGGGGTTGGCTACAACCCGCAGTTCGCCCCGCCCACTCTTTATCGCCCGATTGGCTGCCAGGCCTGCTCGAACACCGGATACCGCGGTCGCGTCGCCATCCACGAAGTGATGACCGTGACCGAGGAAATCGAGCGGCTGGCCGTTTCTCGCGCCTCAAGCGCGGAGATCAGCCGCATGGCTGTCAGCCAGGGCATGACGACGCTGCGCCAGGACGGCTGGGCGAAGGCCCAGATGGGCATCATTTCGGTGGAGGAAATCTTCAGGGTCGTCGCTTAGACCACTGGCAAGTACGTCAACGGGCGGGGGCCCGTATTACGAGGGGAAATCTAGCGTGAACCAAGCAGCACCATACGACGCGGCACACAATGGCGGTCAGGATGCGGCGGCATACGGCCCCTCGGGCGCGCCCTATTCCTTCCCTCCGCCCGGCGCGCAACCGCAGTTACCGCCGCCCTTCGGCCAGCAGCAGTACCCCCCGCCCCCCGGCCAGCAGCAGTTCCCGCCGCCGGTCGCGCAGCAGCAGTTCCCGCCGCCCGTTGCGCAGCAGCAGTCCCCCCCCAGCCCAGGTGCCGGTAGCTCGCTTCCGACGCAGGAGGACCAGATTCGTGCCGCCCTTGCGATCGCCGATCCCGCGCTTATCGATGCCCTCAAGGACGTCGTGCGCCTCGGTGCCTCCGACCTCCACGTGTCAAGCCCAGCCCAGCCCATGCTGAGGATCGACGGCACGCTGCGGCCTGTCGAGGGTTCGGATATCTGGGATGCCTCTCGCGTTACCAACGCACTGCAAACAATCATGAACCCACGCCAGCGCGCGATGTTTGAAGAGGAGTTGGAACTCGACTTCGCCTATACGATCTCGGCCAATGCGCGCTTCCGTGTGAATATCTATCAGCAGCGCGGCAATGTTGGCGGTGCCTTCCGTCTCATTCCCACGGAGATCAAGCCGCTTCACGAACTCGGAGTGCCAGATTCAGTCGCCCGCTTCGCGACCCTGCCACGCGGGCTGGTGCTCGTGACCGGCCCCACCGGTTCGGGTAAGTCGACAACGCTCGCCGCGCTCGTTGACCTGGTCAACCGAACGCGAGCCGATCACATTGTGACGGTCGAAGACCCGATCGAGTTCATCCACCAGAATCAGAAAGCGCTCATCAACCAGCGCGAGGTCGGCGCCGATACTCACAGCTTCGCCGCCGCGCTAAAGCACGTGCTGCGCCAAGACCCCGATGTGATTCTGATCGGCGAGCTCCGCGACCTCGAGACAATCTCTGTCGCCCTGACGGCCGCCGAGACCGGCCACCTCGTGTTCGCCACGCTGCACACGCAGGATGCCCCGCAGACCATCGACCGCGTAATCGACGTCTTCCCCCCGCACCAGCAGGGTCAGGTGCGCACCCAACTCGCCGCGACCTTGCAGGGAGTTGTCTGCCAGACGCTCGTGAAGCGCGCATCGGGCAAGGGTCGTGCAGTTGCGACCGAGGTACTTGTGACAACCCCGGCCGTGGCGAACCTCATCCGTGAAGGAAAGACCTACCAGATCCCCACAGCAATGCAGGCCG